>NZ_NWTH01000010.1:0-206201 GCF_002531555.1 Sinorhizobium sp. BJ1 | reverse complement strand
GATCTGGCGACCGACAAGCTTGCGCAGCACGCGATAGCTGCCGCTCTCCTCCAAAAGCCGGACCATGCTCTCGTTATCGAATGGCCTCCGCCGCTGCATCTTCAAGGGTTCTCGCAGCTTTACTACGACGCCATCCCCTGGCTCAGGTGGCGAGGCAAACATATCCAGCTGAGATGCCATCGGGCTCCAATGTCCTCGGGCTTCGGGCGCACACCAGTAGGGTGCGGATCATGCGTCAGGATAGAAACCGAGGGAGACTCTGGCAATGCGAATGGGGTCGGTAGAACGGACACGCAAGCCAAAATGCCCGGAAATCTGTTGAAAAGACACACCGAGCCTCCGGCAAGCTGCTCGCTGGCTCCGACGCACTCGCGAGCAACTTCGACCTAAACACATCAGCTTCTTTGAAACCGTGCTACAATTCGGTGCCTTCTCGCTAAGTTCGAGTCTCGCCGGCGCGGCCATTCGAGTCGATTTGGCAACCTCTTCGACGCGGCGCCGACTGATCCCTTGCGGCAGCAAGCCTGGAACGGGGCGCGGCCACGGTCAACGCATCATCTACCATAGCCTCGCTAAAATCAGTTTGCCGTGCGCCGAGCGCTACACCGTGCGAGATCGAAGAAACCGGCGAAAGTTCAGGAAAAAAGTCAGGGAAGTCCATGCGGCCCCGAAGAGCCAACCAAGCGCCAGTGCGATTGCGGCGACAATCTCCAAAAGCAGGTCCCCGAGCCGGATCGCTCCTTTGCCAAACAGCCGTATGATGCCGGCCGTCTGATCTCCCATCCCTTTTGCAAGAGACTCGAAACGGCGAAGTTCGGCAGGACTGTCGGCCCGTTCGATGACTTTGAATACCGAGCGGATACCCGCCCTCCTTTGGATGCCACTTATGCTCGAGGACGCGATCCGAAGCTCGTCGAGGGCGGCCGACCTTAACACGCCGTGGAACTGCCTGCGGATCGCATAGGTGTCAATCGGCCAGGCTTCCTTCACAGCCCCCTCAAGCTTCGAGAAGTCGAGTTTCCTGGCGTCGTCGACTGTGAGCTCCGATACCGCGCTTGTCAGACGCGGCAGGCCGGAGAAAGAGACCATCGGCGCCGGCATCGTCGTCAGGCCCTTCTTCAAGGCACCGATGTCAATGGCGTCGCCGGCCGACCGGACGAGGCGGTCCGCCAGCTTGCTGCTCAGCTTGCGCGCCTTGTTGGCGTTCTTCAGGACGGACGCTCCGGCATCGAACGCGCCTGTGCCTGGAGCGAGCATTGCAATGCCAAACAGGGAAGCACCGAGAGTGAAGCGGTCGTAGTCGTCGCCGACGAGAAGCTTGCCGCCCTCCGTATAGGTGTCACGGACGTCGCCGAACACGAAATAGTCGGCTGCGACAGCGCCGAAGATGCTGGGTATCGAATTGACTTCGCCGTAGAAGAAACCCTGGGCGAAACCCGTCGAATTCCGCCATAACGCATCGGCCACGGGCTCGACGGTGGAGGCAACGACATCGGGTGGAATCTGGTGCCCGAGCTCCTGTCCTATCCTGACCAGATCCGCGGCGTCGGAAAATTCGTCCGCTGCAATGGCGGCCCGGATTTCCTTCACCAGCACTCCTGTTGAAAGGCGCTGCAGCCGGTAACGCGTGATGCTTTCTGGTTCGTGGTCGATTACCAGTGGCAATGCGCCCGCGAAGGGCGACTCGTAAAAGGCGATCATCGACCCAGTGAGAACTGTCGCCGACACCGCCAGACGTACTGCAGAATGGATTCGACGGAGCATATAAAGCACCGTTCGCCCGCTGTTCGCGAACAAGTTTGAGTCGAGCCATCACCATACCCTCAGCACCCCATACTGTAATAGCTGATCGCGGTTCAAGTGTTGTTACACGATGTCAACCCAGCAGAAACGACGGCTAAATCGGGCGGCCACCGGTCGCAGTTCGCAGCCCGGCTCGTGCAAGACTTGATTGCCGCCTCGAGGGAAGCTCGAGGGCGTCGCGCCGTATGCGCTCCACCGCGGACCGGCTTTGGAAAAGGCCTCGGTACCATCGGGATGTCCTAGAGTATCGAGGCAGGCCGCTCCAGACCCCACAGACGCATGAGCTCGTTGGGGCCTGAAATGCCCGCGTCTAGAACGTAGGGATCAGACGCTCGGCCAGTCTTTCGCTTCGAGCTTCGTACGGGCAACCCATGTCCGAAGCCCTGTAGCGAATAAAATGACACTTGGCGTTGGCTCTTTCTGTGCCATCGCACGAGCGTGCCCCAGGGCTTTTTCACCGAGCGACCCATCGCAGCTTTCATGCCGATGACATCGAGCCACTGGGAAGCAGAGGCCTCGGCGTTGCCGGGATGTACGACCCTGTCGCGGGTTCCTTGCCAAATGGAAACATGCGGCCACGTTTTCTGCGCGGGGGAAACAGCCCTTACAAAATTACCCCAGTCAGCGGGCGACCGGGCGATGCCGGACTTCATCGCGCGCATGGCCGAGATCGCATCCCTGGCAGCCCCATAAGGCATCCCAGCAAATATCGCGACACCCGAGAAGAGATTGGGGTAGCTCGCGAGCAAAGCTGCTGTCAGTGCGCCGCCCGCAGAAAGTCCAGCCACATAGACACGAGAGCGATCGACACGGTGACGCCTGCATGCGTGGTCAATCATTTGCCGGATCGACATGACCTCACCGCGGTCGCGGGCGACCGCGCTTGGACGAAACCAGTTGAAGCACCGTTGCGCGTTGTTCGCCTCCCGCTGCTGCGGATAGAGGAGGAGAAAACCCCGTTGAGCGGCGAGCTTGGAGAACCCGCTAGCGATATCTAAGCTCTCGGGGGTCTGCCCACATCCGTGAAGGATCACGACGAGTGCAGGCTTCGCAGGGAGCCGCCGGGGTACGAAGAGCTTCATTCCGAGGCGTCCGGGATTGCTGCCAAATCCTGTCACATCCGTGAGAATAGGCTTTGGGACTAAGGGGCGTCGTTTCTGGTGCGGTCCGACCTTCTCCGGAAGGCGCAGCAGCGACGACTCGACGAGGCGTCGAAACTTCTTCTGGGTCTTAAGTATCCGCGAGAAGGATTCTGGGAGTCTAAACGTCACTTGCACATCCTTGTGTTGACGTCCTCGACGCTCTCCCGCGGCAAGCGCCGCCATCGAAAGACAATATCCTACTTAACGGAGGCGCTCGCCCGCGAGGCTGCCAGGACAAGAGGTGCCCGCTAGCCGGGGCCAAAAGACTCAGTCCCCGATGTCGCATCCTAATAGCTGTTGGCGTGCATCCACCACTCGGTTGTGACGATAAAAGGCGCATGAGGCCTGTTCGCTCCGCTTGGTAACGATTCTGAATCGGGTCGGTTCCATCCCATCAAAAGAACGGCATCGAGTCCGGCCGCTAGTCCAATGACAGCACCCCGGGACGGCGCATGATCGGGTGAAGCACCAGAAAGGGGCTCTCTGTCTGGACGTAAGGGGTCCGGCAACAGACTTTGTTGAAATCGAAATCGCTCATGTGAAGCGAGTAATTGACGCACCCGAGATCTCGCCATCTTTGCCCCTTGCCTACGAGGGAGGGCTAGCGCAGTTGGTTGCAGGCAATCGCGTGCTGGCTGCAAAGTCGCCGATGGTTAGGACCGGCCTTAAAGCGGCCGTGCTCTCGTTGTCGAGCCGATTCCCGGCCGCCGTTTTGGAGGGCACGTCATCGTTCTCCCTCGCTGCGAGAAGCGTTGCCCAAGCCGAAGTATGCAAGGGCAACACCGATAAGAGCCCGGCTCCCCAGCATCCCTTGCCGAAGCGGCACTCGTGTCGCGCGCTTGTTCCCTCTCACTCAATGCTCCCCCCGGAGCGACGCCTGAGCATGAGCGTTAACGGGCAAGCGCGCGTGTCACCAGTTCCGACCGGCCCAAATTCGGCGCGGAACCAAACTTCGGCTCGCGAGTTTGTCACAATCAATTCCGATCTTCGAATGAGGTAACTGCATGAAAAACTTGATCATTGCCGTGGCAGCGCTGTTAGGCACTGCCGCCACGGCGGCGCTTGCTCAGACGACGCCTTCGGCAGAAGGGGACACGCCAGCGGTCGCCACACCCAACACGCAGAATCCGGCGGCGCCGGTAGAAGGCGCGAATAGCTTTACTGAAGCGCAGGCCAAGGTACGCATCGAAGAAGCCGGATACACCGAGGTCAGCGGGCTGAAGCTCGATGACAAGGGTGTGTGGCAGGCAACTGCGATGAAGGACGGCAAAACAGTTTCTGTCGCTCTCGACTACCAGGGCAACGTGACGGCGCAGTAGTCAGCAAAAAGGTCCTTTAACCCCCAGGAGAATGACAATGAGAACCGTAACAGGGCTCTTTGATGATTATAGAGATGCTCGCGACGCGGTGAGGGATTTGGAAGCAGCAGGTGTGCCTTCCGATGATATCAGCGTCGTTGCAAACAACACAGGCGATTGGTACTCGGCCGAAAGCTCCAACACGGCCGAAGGTGCCGGTACCGGAGCTGGCCTTGGAGCTGCCGGAGGTGGCGTTGTCGGCCTGCTGACCGGATTGGGCCTGATGGCAATTCCAGGCGTTGGGCCTGTTGTGGCCGCCGGATGGCTGGCGTCCACCGCCGTCGGCGCAGCAGCTGGAGCGGCAGCAGGCGGAGCGGCAGGAGGGTTGATCGGCGCACTGACTGATTCCGGGATTGATGAAGGGGAAGCCCATGTTTACGCCGAGGGCGTTCGCCGTGGCGGCACCCTGGTGACGGCAAGGGTTGACGAGAGCCTTGCTCCCCAAGCTGAAGTAATACTCGAGCAACGAAACAACGTAGATCCTGCCGCCCGCAGGAGCATCTATGCTGATGAAGGCTGGACGCGGTTTGACGAAAAAGCGGACCCGTACACGCTGGACCAGGTCCAACGTGAACGTGAGCGTTACCGGACTATGATGCCGTAGCGGCCCCGATTGATGACGGCGCCGACAGGCGCCTTCACAATGCCTCACCGGAAACCACCATGGAACCAACTTCCCTGCGGAACGTTGCCGTTAGTCTGAGTACAACAAGGAACCGCCGTGCAGAGACGGGTCCTCCAGGAGGACAAAATGGATCTCACCACGCTTCTGATTATTGTTCTTATCATCCTTCTGTTAGGTGGCGGCTGGTATGGTCGAGGACGCTGGTATTAAGTGACGCCCTTGCTGCCGCTACGGTTTATTGTCACGCGGGTGACCAGTTCACGTTGCCATGCTCACACCTTCGCTGCACTCGACTGCCCCGACCGGTTTTAGCGTATGCTGCAAGGGCTGATCGACAAAGGCGGCCATACCCTGCGCAGAAACCGGAACCGCCGAGGGGATTTTGACGTTCCACGCAACCGGCAATCTTCTTTGGAATTCGGCTCTTTCTGGTCATCGGCGCTCTCCTCGCTGCGAGGGTATATTTAAGTGCTTACTTCGCCGAAACAGCCGCAGTCTTACAATTAAGAGCCAAGCGACAACTGCCTAGGCGGAGCAGGTGCACCGTTCGTGTGCCAGTGGCGGTGAGATTTTGTGCGGCCTATCGATTGCGGTCAGCCGGCATGCGGCCGGGCGCCTCAGCGTTTTCGGGATGAGCGAGATCGTCACCTCCTGGCGAGGAACGCGGCGCCGGTGGCATGAGTAATTCCTCCAGGAAATAGGCAGAGAGTGCCGCACGGCCGGAGAGCTCGGCCTTGTGGTAAACCGAAGTCGCCTGCTGGCGAATTGTCGCTTCGCTCGCTCCCCGAATCCGCGCGATCTCCTTGTGGCTGAAGCCCTTGAGCAGGAGCAATCCGATCTCCTGTTCCGCCTGGGTGCAGCCCCAGGCCGCAAATTGCCGCTGAATGGCGGCGCCGAGCTCCTGAAAATGATCGGCAAGGTCGGCGCGCCACTGGGCATTGCTCTCGCGTATGCGCGCGACCTTGTCGCGCAGATCGAGGTTGCCCGCCTCCTGCTCGCGAAGGCGCGAGGAAAGCAGCGCCACGCAAGCCGAGCAGCCGACGAGAAGCGCGATGCTTACCGCTTCCGTCAGCAATTCTGCGACGGTTAATTCCTCCTCCTCTTTCACCACTTCAAGGCCCAGCAACAGTGCGAAAGTCCCTACCGCACCCGTGATCAAGATCTGCCGGCCGCGTCCCTTGGTCCAATCCATCCCCTGTCTCGCCGCTGGCGGCGGCGCCCCGCAACTCGCCGTTCCGCCGCCATTTTGCGCCCGCCCGTCCGGCATCGCAACAGATGGGCGCCAATTCGTGGCCTTAGACGAAGAAGAAGCCATCGGCGCTGAGCGAGGTTGCTCCCGCCTTCAGTACCCCATCAGGTACTCCGTCGAAGTATCTATCGGCACCATCAAGATGGTCGTCGTAGACGCGGTCGAGATCGCAGAAATCGACCCAATCCCGGTCCACGCGGAAATCGTCCCTGCGGATGTCGAAATCGGCGAAGCGCTCGACACGAAGCGCCGCATCCGCAAACTGGAAGGTGTCGCTGACCACGTGGCCGTCGAGACTTTCGTCGGCTGGTCCCTCGGCCTCTTCGTCGCCCGCATCTTCGATCTGGTCTCCGGCCGGCAGGCGGTCTTCGCTGTCGCTGACAGGCTGGTCACCGTTTGTGCCGCCGGACTTCGCGGCTCCGGCCTCGCGGACGAGCTGGTTGAGCGTTTCGGCTGCGATCGGTGCGTCGCTGACAGCCACAATCGCATCATTGAAGTCGCCGTCATACTCGGGGCTGGTGTTCAACCGGTCTTCGAAGCCGATGATCTCTATCCCGCCCGCCCCTGCTGCGCTCGAAGAAAGCCCGATCGCCTGCATGCTGCCGGCCGGGTTCAACAGATTGGTACCATCGTCGGCACCGAGCGCGCTCAGGGGCTGTATCGGCACGATGTTGCCGGCATCGTCCATGACTGTCGGGGCGAAGAGATCGTTCACGTTGGCCGGCGCGCCGGTAAGAAGGTTCTTGAGTTGCAGGCCACCGTCGGTGAACTGGTCCAAGTCAACACCGATCTCGTCGGCGCCGCGCACCAAGAAGAGACACAGGGTCTGGCCGTCCGGAACGTCAACGGCGACGGATGTCCCGCTCGGCGCATCTGCGAGGTCCGCGACGAGTATGCGCCCCTCGCTAATGGCTCCTGTCGCCTCATCGATGAAATAGGCGCCCAGCGCATCCGCGCTGTCTGTAGAGCCACCGAGCACCGTGACGTGCTTCGTCGTACCGGTCCCGGCGAAGTCCGCCCTGTCGAGGTCACGTATCTCGGCGAGATCCTCGATCGTTTTGGATTCCTTAAGTTTCGCCAAGGCCGGCGTGATGTCGTCGCTGTCATCGGGATCCATCTGGCCGACAATTCCATGGCGGTAGAGATCGACGGTCGACGTCGTCATGCCGTTCGGCGCAACGGCGGCTTCGGTGATCAGGCCCACGCCGGGTGCATAGTATTTGTACTCGATACCGGTGGAGAGTGCCGAACTGTCGATGATCTTGATCACATCGTCGAACTCCCCGAAGGACGTTTCGACATGGAGCCCGGTTTCCGCGATGATGCTTTCGTCCTCGGCAATCCCGGGCGCATATTCCAGATAGTAGGCAGGGCCGAACTCTGGGCTCGCCTTCATCGCCCAACCCGGCTGGTTGCCCGAATCGTCGGCCGACCATTCGCCGTCGTGATTGACGCCGATGAAGTTGCCCGCATCGTCATATTCGTAGTTGATGACGATTTCGCCGAAATACCAGACATTGCCTTCGGTGTCCTGTGCGTACCAGTCGAAGGTGTCCTCGATGATCACATCGTCCTCGTAGACCGTGTCGCGGATCACGGAGGTGGCGACTCCGCGCACCTCGAATGTCGCAGACGTGGTGAAGAGGTCGTTGCGCTCCGTCGTGGTCTCGCCGGTGTCCGGATCGGTCTCCTCGCCCATGTAGCTGAGCACGTGACCGGTAATGAGCGGGAAGTAAGGGTTATTGATCGGCGCTCCGGGGGTGAAGGTCGCCGCTGCAAAATTAGGCAAGATAGCCATGGCAAGTCCTCCGAGGTGGTCGCTCGCGGCCTGGCCCCAGTCTGCCGCTCGACCGCCCGAGCATGCGGTGGCTATCGCCTCAGGGGAATCCGGCAGGCGTGACGCGGAAAAGACGTGGCCGTTCAACGCGCTGAACGAGCCGTCTTACGGATGTGAGATATGCTGACCCGCACGGCATTGGTGCCAATCAAATCATCGGCTATGGTCTCTGCCAGGCAAACAGGATGATGGCCATGCGGATTTCCATTTCTTCGGTAGGAGGCAATAGCAAGTCCGCTGGCCGCAGCCTCGCCCTCGCACACCGATTTCGGCCAGCGTCGTGGCACGCGATCCGTGCGAAGGGCTGACGGGATCTGCATGCGTCGTCTCGCCGTTGCCTGCACCGGTGCCGCGTTGCTGGGCTTTCCGATTGGAGCGGTGGCCGAAGACCGGCTGCCGTTCCATGTCGAAGGCTGTACGGCGCCCTGTGCGGGCTATGAGGTCTCGGCTGAACTCCAGAACGACTGGGTGTTTGCCGCTGACCCCTCCTTCCTGACGTCCGATGAACTGGAACCGACAATCACGGTCGACCTGTTCCTCGCACCGACCGACAATCTCCGCTTCGTCGCCTCCATCATCACCGAGCACGTCGTCGAGCCGGATGCTGGCGAGAATGCGGTCTTTCAAGGCATCGGGACTTACTTGGCGGAACTTTACGCCACAATCGAAACGGGCCCTGCCACCATCAGGGTAGGAAAGTTCGATACGATCTTCAGCCTTGCCAGCGAGATCGCGCCAGGGATAAACGCGACGGAACTGGTCTCGGATATCGACGCGGATGAGCGCCTTGGCGCCGAGGTCGTGCTTGACTTCGGTGGCCTTGGCATGGAGCAGGCCCTGGCGGCGACTGCGTTTGGGACCGACCGTTCGGTTCTGAGCAATTCCCTGTTTACCCAACGCGGCCGCACAAGACTATCCGACGGCGGCGCCGGCAATACGGATGGCCTGTCCTCTTACTCGATCACGCTTGACGGCTGCCGGGGCGCGGCGCCGAGCGATTGCTATCTGGAGGGTGATTTCGGCTACAGGCTCGGCATCCGATATCAAGCCGCCGGCGTGCAGAACGGCGAAGAGCCCGAGGACAGTACTGGCGACGAACTGGCCTATCTGGCTGCCGCGACAACCAGCCTGGAACTGGACGAGATGACCCTCAGATTGCTCGGCGAAACCGCCTACCTTCGGCATTTCGACGGCGGCTCCGACGATGCACTGCTTTTCACCGGCTCCGCTGCGCTTGACCTTGCGCCGGTGACTTATGTTGCGAGCTATACGCAGCAACTGAACCTTGTCGCCGGGGAACCGGACACACGCGAGCATCTCGCCGACTTCGAAGCCATCTATGAGGCACAGGGAGAAACATCACTCGAAGGTTGGGAATTCGCCGCTGCCTACACGCTTGCGCGTGACGCCGACGAGACCGCCCACATCTTCAGCGTTCGGGCGGTGTTCAATTTCGACGGAGACGTGGAACCCGGATCGCCGTGAGACGCGAGCATATGTGCGTCCGTTTGGAGAATCCGACAGGCTGTACACTGCGGGTATCCTAGCTTGGGACCTGCACGGCGATACTCGTATATTGTGCGGCTCGAAGTCAGCCACCGGGACGCCGTCCGCCGCCCCAGCTTGAACTGTCCGGTTTAAGATGACGAGTAGACTTCTGACCGCGCAGCACTGTGCCTCAGCCGCTGCCCCAAAGCTCATATGCTCCATTCGGAAAATCAGCGCTTCCGGACCCACCTGCGCTGCAGGCGAGCGCCCTGTTGTTCCAGTGGATAGGTTATGCGATCTTTCGGCACGTAACGAGAACACCCTCTAAGCCCAGAGCGGAACTGTATGTGTTGCATCCACCGGGCCTCATTCCTGGCGGGCTAGCCTCACTGTTCGCACAACGCGCACCTTGTAAATTGCACTTTACGGCATCCATTGCAGTGGGCTTTTCGGTCCGTGCCTGACCATGGCATCGGCGCGGAGACGCCGCGTGTTCCAAAGAACAGCGGCGCTCCTCTTGCGGCTGGTATTACGGAAGAGTTATTGCGGCGTCAGGTCGAAGCCGAACCACTTTTCCGAAAGGCGCTTGATCGTGCCATCGGCCTTTGCGGCGGCGATGGCATCGTTGAACATGACCTTGAGCTCGGTGTCGCTCTTGCGCAGCCCGACCGAACTGCCGGCGCCGAGGAAGCCGCCCTGGAAGCGGGGACCGACGATCGTCATGTCGGCATTCGCCGGCTTCTCGACCGCCGTCTTCAGGTACCCCATCGACGCCATGACGAAATCGACGCGGCCGGCAACGAGGTCGAGGTCATGCTGCTCGGTCGTCTTGTACTCGCGAACTTCGACGACATCCTTGAGGTATTCATCGATGAAGCGCGCCGCGATCGAAGCGCTCTGGACCCCGATCGTTTTGCCTTCGACGAGCGGCCTCAACACCTCGGCCGCCTTGCGTGCGCCCGCCTCGTTGGAGGCCAGCGAGAAGAGCTCGCCCTTCATCGGCAGGGTTGCGAGGTCGCTGCCCTTGAGCGTCGCGAAGGCCTGGCCGGTGCTGCCGTAGGACTTCGAGAAGTCGATGACTTCCTTGCGCTTCTCCGTCGCCGACATGCCCGCCATGATGGCGTCGAACTTGCCGGCGTTCAGCGCCGGAATGATGCCGTCGAAAGCCTGCGGGATAATCGTACATTCGACCTTCATGTGCTCGCAGAGATATTTGCTAAGCTCGATCTCGTAGCCGTCCAGCGTTCCGTCCGGCTTTGTCAGGTTATAGGGCGGAAAGGCGCCTTCGGTGGCGATCGTGATCTTCGTCCACTTCTTGTCCTCGGCCTGTGCCGTCGTGGCGAGAAGCCCCGTGGCAACGGCGAGTGCCGCCATGATCGCGGTCGTTTTCTGCATTTCGGTATTCCCCTTTTTGCTGTGATGATTGGTGGGCTTTTTCGGCAGATCGGTCCCTAACTGCTGATGAACTGCCGGAAACGTTCGGATTTCGAATTGGTGAAGACCTCGTGCGGTGCGCCTTCCTCCTCGATCGCGCCCTTGTGCAGGAAGACCACGCGGCTCGAGACGTCGCGGGCAAATCCCATCTCGTGGGTTACGACGAGCATCGTCCTGCCCTCCTCGGCAAGCCCGCGCATTACGCGCAAGACCTCGCCGACCAGTTCCGGGTCGAGTGCCGATGTCGGCTCGTCGAAGAGCATCGCCTTGGGACGCATGGCGAGAGCGCGGGCGATCGCAGCGCGTTGCTGCTGACCGCCAGAGAGATGGGCCGGATAGTGGTTGCGCTTGTCGGCGATGCCGACCTTGGCAAGCAGCGCCTCGCCTTCCTCGATCGCTTCCTTGCGCGGCCGCTTCAGCACGTGGACGGGCGCCTCGATAACGTTTTCCAGCACCGTCTTGTGGGACCAGAGGTTGAAGCTCTGGAACACCATGCCGAGTTCGGAGCGGATGCGGTCGACCTGTTTCTGGTCGGCCGGCCGGCTCCTGCCATCGCGCGTGGACTTCAGCCGGATTGTCTCGCCGGCCACCGCGATGGAGCCGGAATCCGGCACCTCCAGCAAGTTGATGCAGCGCAGCAGCGTCGATTTTCCGGAGCCGGACGAGCCGAGGATCGAGATCACCTCGCCCTCATGCGCGTCGATCGATATCCCTTTCAGCACCTCGACCGGCCCGAAGCTCTTGTAGAGATCCCGGACGCTGATCGCGACGGGGGACGTGACTTTGGCGGGAATGTTCAATGTGTTTCTCCCTTCAGTTCGCCGCGGATCGGCATCGGCTGGCGCTGATGCGGGCTCAGCCGGTGCTCGACGAAGGCGATGAGCCGGGTCAAAAGAAAATTGATGGCGAGATAGATCGCTCCGGCGACGACGAAGACCTCGATCACCCGGTAGGTTTCCGAAATGATCCGGGCCGCGACGCCGGTGATCTCCATCAGGGTAATGATCGAGGCAAGCGACGTCGCCTTGACCATCGAGATCATCTCGTTGCCGTAGCCGGGCAGCGCCTGGCGGATAGCGAGCGGCATGACGATGCGGCGGAAGATCATGAAGCGGGGCATGCCGCAGGCCCGCGCCGCCTCGACCTGGCCGTGCGGCACCGACAGGAGGCCGCCGCGAATGATCTCGCTGGCATAGGCGGCCGTGTTCAGCATCAGCGCCAGCACCGCGCACCAATAGGGCTCGCGCAGCATCGGCCAGAAAATGCTGTGCCTGACGGCCAGAAATTGGCTGAGGCCGTAATAGATCAGGAAGATCTGCACGAGCAGCGGGGTTCCACGAAATACGAACACGTAGAGACGCGCGAACCAGTCGAGCACGAGGATGCCCGAGAGGCGCGCAAGCGCCAGCGCAAGAGCCAGAACCGAGCCGAACGCGATTGCCGTCACGGCGAGCTCGAGCGTCAGCGGCAGCGCCGCGAGCAGGCTCATCAGGGTTTCGGTGGCAAAGGCGATATCCATCAGCCCCTCCTGACGCCGCGCGAGAACCAGCGTTCCGAGGCGTTGAGGAAGGCGCCCGAAACGGTGGAGATTGCGAGATAGATCATCGCGGCGATGAAATAGAAATCGAACGGCAGGCTGGTCGATCCGGCGCCGATCTGCGCCTGGCGCAACAGCTCGACCACGCCGGTGACGGAAACGAGCGCGGATTCCTTCAGCACCACCTGCCAGACATTGCCGAGCCCCGGCAGCGCGTGGCGCAGCGTCAGCGGCGCGGTGATGCGGCGGAATTTGAGCACCCGCCGCATGCCGCAGGCCGTCGCCGCCTCGAGCTCGCCCGGATGAACCGCGCGAAACGCGCCGCGGAAGACTTCGGTCTGCTGCGCGCCCGAGGTCACGCCGACGGCAAGCGCGCCGGCGACGAAGCCCGGGAAGCTCACAAAGCCCTCGGCCCCCAAGAATTGACCGACCGCCGTCACGACCGCGCTGCCCCCGAAATAGAAGAGGTAGATCACAAGCAGGTCGGGTATGCCGCGCAGGATGGTCGTATAGGCCTCGGCGATCCCGCGGGGGACCGGACCGCCGGATATCTTCGCCCAGGCGCCGAAGATGCCGATGAAGCTGCCGATCGCAAAGCCTGCGAGCGCAATGAGGACCGTCATCCACGCGCCGGCGGCGAGCGCATGGCCCCAGCCGTCAGGCCCGAAACTGATGATGTCGAAGAAAGCGGGGCTGTTCATGAGGAGGATGTTCCTCTTCCAGAGCGCCCGGCGATTACGTGGCTGTTCATGACTGGCTATCCGCTGTGCGGGGGGCGGGCTCTTAACGAGCGCCCGCCCGCCTGGTCTCTGTTAGAAGGAGGGGGTCAGGTCGAGCTTGCTCCATTTCTCGGAAAGCGATCGAATGACGCCGTCAGCCGCGGCCGACTTGATGGCGGCGTCGAACTTCTCCTTCAACTCCGTCTCGCCCTTGCGCATGCCCATGGCGACCTCGGTCGCCAGCATCGCTCCCTTGACGAGCGGCCCGGTCATGGCGAGATCCTCGTTGCCGGGTTTGGCGAGGATCGACGTTCCGTAGACGCCACTGTCGAAACCCGCGTCGATCCGACCGGCCTTCAGATCGAGGTCGCGCTCGCCGGATGTCTTGTAGGTGCGCACTGTTACGGTGTCTCCGAAATAAGCCCGGATCAGTTGCTCCTGGCTTGTGGCCTGCACCACGCCGATCGCCTTGCCGTCCAGAGCCTCGCCGATCGTCTTCATGACCGGATCGGCCTTTTCCTTGTCGTTGAGATTAAGCCGTTCACCGGTCATCGGCAGTTCCGGCACCGGGCCGCCCTTGGCGATCAGGAACGTCGCGACGCCGCTCGCATAGGGGACAGTGAAATCAACGACCTGCTTGCGCTTTTCATTGATCCCGAGCGTCATGATCAGATCGAACTTGCCCGCATTGAGGCTGGGAATGAGGCTCGTCCACTCGCCGGTGATGAGCTCGCATTCCACCTTGGCGCGTGTGCAGAGATCTTCGATGAGATCGACGTCGAAACCGGTGAGCTCACCCTTGGAATCAAGCGCGTTCCACGGCGGGAAGGCACCTTCGATACCGACTCGGACGTGGCTCCAGTCCTTTGCCATAACGGCCGACGCACTGAGCGAAAGTCCGGCCACGAGCACGGCTGCAATAAATCTGCTTCGTTTCATCTTCTGTTCCCTTCGTTTTTGCCGGCCTTCTTTTTTGCCGGTTTGCTGATAATCGGGCGTGCCCTCAATGCGTTTCCGCGACGGCTGCCAGCGCAGCATGGGCTTCGCGCAAGGCATGGGCGATAAGGTTCCGGATCTGCCTTGCGTGCACCCCGTAGAACGGCAGATCGGGTGAGCCGTGCGGCAGCCTCGCGAACTCGCGCAGCCCTTCGAGCGACGGCCAGGCCGGATGCGGCAGCGCGCTGTCGTGGCTGAAGCGATTTCCGCTCGTGTAGTTGAGTGGCACGAGCAGACGCGAGGCGCGCATCAGGGCGCGGTTGATAGATTGCGCCGCAGCGCCCTCGGCGCGGCCCGCCATCCTGTTCACCACCTGCGCCGCCGCTTCGAGCGCATCCAGACGCGCAAGCAGGCTCGCTATGTCCATCCGGTCGCCGAGCCGCTTCTGAACGTCGAGGAGTTCTTCCCTCATCGAGGTCGCAAAGACGGCGTAGTCGAGCGGCAGCACGGGGGCTGTCAGCAGGCGCCACAGCACGCGAAGCACAATCGATGTGTCGCGTTGCAGATTGTCGAGGTCGATGTGCTCCGCCGTGTCGTGCGGCGTATGCCACCACCAGCCGAGCGCGGTCAGCGTCTTGACCGGACCAGGCGGCTGGTGGCTGAGGCTGCCGAACATCGACGGTATGCCGATGCCCCAGAACGACTGATCGGCGGCCCGGCCGTGACGGCGGCCGGCATGCCGCTGTCCGCTGACGGCTTCTACCGCTTCCGCCGCGACGGATTTCAGCTCGTCGATCACCGCCGAATTGGTGAGCACGCTCGCCCCCTCGCCGCCGGTCGAATCGACGTTCACATGGGCGACGCAGCGCCGCTCGAGCTCGTCCCAATATTCGTCCGCGTACCAGGCCGACCCGGAATAGCGGCCGTGCGAGTGGCCCGACCAGAAGCAGAGCCGCAAGCCCCGCTTCCACATGCTGCGCCGATCGCCGAGCAGCCGTGCCGCCTCGAGCATGGTGGCGTTGGCGCCGCCATTGTCCATCACGCCGTAGTGCCAGGTATCGTGATGACCCGAAAACAACACGAAGGGCGCATCGTCCCCGGCTTCTTCTTCCGCTGACAACTCGGCGACCAGGATCGGCGTCTTGCGCCAGCCGGTGTCCACCTCGGCTGACAGCGAGACCCGCACATCCTCTCCCGCCAGGCATTGCGCCCGCAGCCTTGCGCCGTCGTCACGCGCGATCGTGCAGACGACTGTGGTCGGAAGCATCGATCGCGTGTGCTGCGAGGGACTGCCCCACACCGGCGAAATGCACATTTCGTAGAGATGTTCGTTCGGGCTGACATGAAGCTGGCCGGCAGCGCCATGTGCGCTGGCAAGCGCCGCTACTTTCTCCGTGGCGATCCCGTCGACAAGGACGATCCTGCCCCTGACGTCAGCCTTTGCGAACGCCGCCTCGTCGCCCAAGCCGACATAGACGAGCGGCGCGCCGACGCCGACGCCGGATGTCGAGGCTGACATCGAATGCGTGATTGAGCGCAGGTTCTCGCCATTTGCCTCGACGCACGCACGTCCCGGAAGGCTGATATAGGCGTCGTGCGTGAGAAGCCGCGTGCGGTAGCCGTAGGACGCAATCTCGCGCTCAAGATAACGGAAGCTCTCCAGTTCCTCCGGCGATCCCGAAAGCTTGATGCGCCGGCCGAACTCCTCGATATGGGCGGCCAGACGATCGCGATCCGGCTGAAGGGTGAAGCTATCCATCGCGCTTCTCCGGTAGCGGTGGATCGACATCGTCCGGGATCGGGTTGATGAAGGACGTGCCATCGAGCCGCGCCGCGTGGTCGGCCCTCGCGGCGGCGATGAGCTCCGGCTTGAGGATCAGGTCCAGCGCGGTGCTCGCCATGACCTTTGCCGCATGTTCCATGCCCTTGTGGGCGGCGGGCAGCTTGCCCTGGGCGACGAGCTGCCAGGAATGCCCCGGCGTTCCGATCGCGTAGGTCGCACCGCGCATCTGCACGGTCGGCACAACCCAGCTCACCGTGCCGACATCGGTCGAGCCGACAAGCGTGCCATTGCCGCTTTCCGGCGGGAAGATCGTGTCGCAGAGCGAGACCCCCTTGCGCAGCTTGAGTCCGAAGCGTTCGAAGGAGGCGGCGATGTCCTCGGCACTGAAGGTCTCCTGGAATCTCGCGGCGGTTTCCCGGTCGGCATCGTCGAAGACAGGCGGGCCTAGCCGCTCGAGATGCGAATGCATCAGCGCTTCCAAAGGCGTGTTGCCGACGAGATTGGCATCGCCGCTGACGATTTCGCTGCGCATGGTCGTCCCCGTCATCAGCGCCGCGCCTTCGGCCACATTCTTGACCCGTCCCAGGAGATCGAGCAGTTCCGGTAGGCTGCGCGCCCGGATCAGATAACGCACCGTCGCGCGCGCCTGCACCACGTTCGGCGCATGGCCGCCCGTGTCGGTCACGGCGTAGTGGATCCGCGCGGTCGAAGGCATGTGTTCGCGCAGATAGTTCACGCCGACATTCATGAGTTCCACCGCATCAAGCGCGCTGCGGCCGAGGTGCGGCGAAGCCGAGGCATGCGAAGCGCGCCCGCTGAAATGGAAGTTGATCTCGTTGCAGGCGAGCGAGATCGGGTTGTTGACGCCGGCAAAAGGCGCCGGATGCCAGGAAATCGCAATGTCCACGTCGTCGAAGACACCTGCGCGCACCATGAAGCCCTTGGAGGAGCCGCCCTCCTCCGCCGGACAGCCGTAATAGCGGATCCGCCCCTTGATGCCATAGGCTTCGAGATAGTCCTTGACGGCGGTCACCGCCATCATCGAACCCGCACCGAGCAGATTGTGCCCGCAGCCATGGCCATTGCCGCCCGCAACGAGCGGCCGCTCTTGCGCCACGCCCGCCTCCTGGTTCAAGCCCGGCAGTGCATCGAACTCGCCGAGGATGGCGATGACCGGGCCGCCCTCTCCCGCTTCGCCCATCAGCGCCGTCGGCATGCCGGCGATGCCGCGCGCGACCCGGAAGCCTTCCGCCTCCAGCATGGCGGCGTGCGCGGCCGACGAACAATATTCCTCGTAATTGGTTTCCGGCGTGTCCCAAACGCGGTCACTCAAAGAAAAGAAAGCTTCGCGTTTCCGTTCGACGAGATCCCAGACGGCATCCGAATTTTTCATCGTTTACTAGCTTCCACAACAATGATATCCAAAATTGGCGCCAATTTATGCTAACATTTTAGTGCACGCAAGAGCGCTATAGGTGTAAAATCGGCGTCGGAATCAGATTTTCCACGGCTTTGCGGCTCGTCTTGGATAGCGATCAAGCCCAATGGCAGACTAAGGTAGTTCCGAGGGAGGCTGTATGAACAAGGTAAAACAGCGGGAAGCGAACAATGCGACGGCGGTCGATGTCACGGACCTGATTCTCCACGACATCCAAACCGGCGTGCTCGCCCCCGGATCGTGGCTAAAGCAGATCGATCTGGAACAGCGCTACCAATGCACCCGCCCCGAGGTGCGCCGCGCGCTCGACCGGCTTGCGCAACGCCGCCTCGTCGAGCATGTGCCGAACCGGGGCTATCACGTGTTCGAGCCGGACGGACGGCAAGCGGCCGAAGTCAGCGAAATTCGCATCCTGCTCGAAACGGGCATGGCCGACAAAATCGCCGCTAACGCTTCAACGGCGGACGTCGAGGCGTTGCGCGAGCTAGCGGCGCGCTTCGACAAACTCATTCTCGAAGGCACACCGATCGAGCTCTATGAGGCCAACCTCGCTTTTCACTACCGGCTGCTTTCGCTTTGCGGCAATAGCGAGCTTGTGAAGCTCGTGACCGAGATCCGCCAGCGCACCTCCTCTGCACCGGTGTCGCAATGGAAGACGCGGGCCCGCATCGAGCAGTCCTCCCGCGAGCATCATGAAATGGTCAATGCGATTGCGGCCGGCGAGACAGCTGCTCTCAAGGACGCGATTTCACGCCATATCCGCCAAGATTAATCGTAACGATTCACCGCCTGGCCGCTCACCGAAAGTGCTTCGGATCGTAACCATCGTGTTCTCGCAAAAGCCCCGCCGGAACCAAGTTCCAGGCGATACATTATGCGATTTTCAAAGCAGAAAGCATGAACCTCAGCCCGAGCGCCGCCGTGCGTCGACAGCGGCTATCGGCCTAATGTTCCTGCAAATCGTTCCGGCCGCTCGCGCTGGAAAACCTCGGCCAGAAAATCGATGAACACCGTTGTCTTGCAGGGTAGCAAAGTCCGCTTGCGTAGTAGATCGAAATCGGGCCGGCGTCAGCCTACCAGGCAGGCACGAGCCGGACTAGTTCGCCGCTCTCGAGATACGGAAATGCGTCCGGCTTGGCGATCATCGCGACTCCAAGACCGAAAAGAGCTGCGGAACGCACGGCGCCCGGATCATTGACGACGATCCGTTCGCGCAGCACTGCCAGCTGCTCTTCGCCGGCAACGTTCCAACCCCGCCGAGACTGGACGGCATATGTCGATGCTCTGTGGCGCCGGCAGGTCCCCTCAGTACATTAATGCGACCTTCAAAGTACACAGGCCGAGCGCCCAAAGGTGAAAGATCCGATCAGCCTCCCCAGCGCAGCGCCGCCGTGTCGACCGGCGCGTCCCATAGCGAAAGCTCTCGTTCCTCGAGGCCCGCAACCGTGATTGAGAGGCCCGCCATGTCCAGAGAGGTCACATAGGTTCCAACCAACGACCGCGCGACCGTGAGGCCGAGGCTCTGGAGCCGGGCTCGGGTGGAATTATAAGCGAGATAGAGCTCCGATACCGGAGTGCCACCGAAGCCATTGAGGAAGAGGAGCAGCTTGTCGCCACGCTCCGGTGCCAGATCGCTCAAGATTGTCTCGATCATCGTTTCCACGATTTCGTCGGCCGTGGCGAATTTGACCCGTGCACGGCCCGGCTCTCCGTAAATTCCGACGCCCATTTCCATCTCGTCTTCGTTGAGCACGAAGGTTTTCCGCTCCGTGTCGGGTACGGTCACACCGCTGAGCGACACGCCCATGGTGCGGATGCGGCCATTCAGGTCCTCGCCGAGTGCGCTGATCTCATCGAGCCGCCAGCCGGCCTCCGCCGCCGCTCCGAGCAGCTTCTCCACCACGAGCGTTCCGGCAACGCCTCTCCTGCCTTGGCTGCGTTTCGACCCGCCGGGATTAACGTCGTCGCGTACGATCACAGTGGCGATCCGGTGCTCGGCCGCAGCGAGTTCGGCCGCCATCTCGAAATTCATGACGTCGCCGTCATAATTTTTTACGATGAGCAGGCATCCCTCGCCGCCGTCCGTCGCCCGGATCGCGGCAATGATCTGGTCCGGCGTCGGAGAGGTGAAGACATGTCCGGTGCACGCGGCGTCCAGCATACCTTTCCCGACAAAGCCGATATGCATCGGCTCGTGCCCGGCGCCGCCTCCGGAGATGAGCGCGACCTTGCCCGGACGAAGGCTTCGCCTGAGAACGAACTTCTCGTCGGTTCCGAAGGCCACCAGCCGTTCGTGTGCCGAGACGAAGCCGGCGAGGCCTTCGGCCACCAGCGTCTCGGCTCGGTTCATGAATTTCTTCATCGTGCCCCTCCCACGACGCCGTGCTCTTCTGCCTCGCGCAAATCGCCGCCCGATCGGACACGAAGAGGACTCTGCCGGAGCAGCGACATACTGAACCACATCACGACCCTCTAATCCATCGCTCCGACCAGTTTCGCCATATTCCGGACGAGTTCCTCGATCGCTTCGTCGAACAGGCGGTTCTTCTTTTCGTCGCCGAGATCAGGAACGATCAGCGAGAGCTGCCGCAGCTTCTCCGCGCTCCCGAAATCCGGCAGCTTGCCGGGGTGCGCGGACTGATAGGCCTGAAGAAAGCGTTCCTCCTCGCCCGGGCTGAAATGGCAGACGCGGAAGATCGTCGCGAGGTGGCGCGCCGGCAGCGGGGTCGCATAGGCCGGACTCGTCACCTGAGTGACGAAGCTGCGATGCTTGCCGAGTGCCTCGGCGAGGCGCTGACGGGTTCCTGACGGCCGATTGTCGATAATCTGCGCCAAGATCGTCTTGTAGGCGATGATGGGGTCCTCAACCGTCTCGCGCGACATTCATTTCATCTCCGCCGCGGCCTGCCGTCCGTGCACAAGCCGCTGATTGTCGATCGTATGTCAGTCACGCGATTGGGCGCCACAGAGAAGTGGCGAAGGCCCGCGGCCATGAGCGCCGGTACATGTCGGGGGTCGGAGGCCATCTCGCCGCAGATCCCGATCGGTTTTTTCATCGCCTCGGCAAGGTCCACGCCCTGAGCGATCACCCTCAGGACGGCTGGCGTGGCCGCGTCGTAAAGGGCGGCGACGCTTTGGTCGTCTCTTGCGGCGGCCATCAGATATTGCGCCAGATCATTCGTGCCGAAAGAGAAAAACGCCGAGCGCGAAAAGCGCTCGAGCATCAGCGCCGCCGCCGGAACCTCCACCATCATACCGATCTCCGGCATGCGCGCCTGCACCCCGCGCCTCAAGAGAACGGCGCGCTCCTCTTCGAAGTAGGTCCGCATCGCATCGAGCTCGTCCGGCACAGTCACCATCGGCAGGAGGACGCCAAGATTGCCGTGCACGGCGGCGCGCAACAGCGCGCGCACCTGGGCGCGGGCAAGCTCCGGCCGTGCCAGGAGCAACCGGATGCCTCTGAGGCCCATGAAGGATTCGCTCTTCCTGGCCCCTAGACCCGGCAATGTCTTGTCACCGCCTAAATCGAGCATGCGCACGATCGCCGGCGCGTCGCCGGCCCATCCCAGTGTATGCCGATAGATGTCGTAATGCCTTTGCTCGTCGACGGCATCCGCAGACGAAGCCACCAGAAATTCGGTCCGCATCAGACCTATGCCCGCGAAGGACGCGGGGTCAATGGCCCTGAGCTCCGTTGGATCGTTGATGATGGCGGACAGCCGGATCGCAACGCCGTCGGCGGTTTCGACCACTCCGCCGGTGCGGCGCGCGGCGATGGGCCTTGCTTCAGCTTTTATCGGTTTCGCCTCGCGAACATGCTCATCGTCGGGCGCAACAACGACCAGGGCGTTATTCGCATCGACGAGCACGCGTGCGCCGTCGGCCACTTCGAACCGCCCCGTGGCCACGACCATGGGCACCGACCGGCCGCGGGCAAGCATTGCCACGTGGCTTGAAACGCTACCTTCAAAGAGGACGATGCCGCCGCCGGCGGTCCAGTCATGCGCAAGGAAGCGGCTTGGCTCAAGGTCCTTGCCGACGAAGACCGAACCCGGCGCGAAATTCTCCAGAGGAAGACCCGTGAGCGCGCTCACGACGCGATTGCGTATATCGACGATGTCGACCGCGCGGGCGCGCAGCTGCTCATCGGGCGCCTCCTCGATACCGGCGATATAGTCGTCGAGTGCCCCGACCCAGGCGAGAGCGGCGCCGTCGCCGGCGACGATCCGACCCTCGGCCATTTCGACGAGAGCCGGATCGAGCAGCATCTCGATCTGAAAATCGAGAATGCCGGCGCTCTCCTCGTCCGACCGGTCCGCGAGAGCCCGGAGCTCCGCAATGGCAGTAGCGATGGCCTGCCGCAGCTTGTCGCGCTCCGCGGCCACGGTGTCGCGTAGCGCAAACACCTCTGCCGTGACATCGGCGGCGCGATGGACAGGCCCGAGCCCCACGCCGGGAGAGGCGGCGGTTCCGGCGATTTCAAGCGCTTCGGCCATGCTTTTTTTCTTCATCGAAGTCGCGCTCGACAAGCGCCTTGAGGGCATGGATCGCTTCTGCGGCGCGTAAACCTCGGGCGCGGATCTTCAGCATCGAGCCCGTGCGAATCCTCGCCCCCATGATCTTGACGATGCTCTTGCCGTTCAGCCAGACGTGGCTGTCGTTGACCTCGATCTCGACGGTGCAGGGAAACGACTTGGCGAGCCGCGTGAAGATGACCGACGGACGAGCATGCAGCCCGAAGCCGTGCGTCACCTCGATCTCCGCTTGGCAGTAACCGTGCGTATCGACCGCCTCCGGCGTGTCCCGTCGCGACCTGTTATCCATCACGGCGACAGCTCCTGCGCGGTCGCAACGACGCGGGCGAGAACCGCACCGCCCGACGCTTCAGCGGCGGCCATCACCGCCCCCTCGACCAGAGGCGCGTTGCAAATGATCACCCTTCCAGAACGCGGCTCGCCGAGCATTTCAATCGCCATTTCGCTATTGGTCTCCGCCCCGCCGAGATCGACGAAGACGGCGACGCCCGCATCCGACCAGGCCCGTTCGATCGCTGCCAATATTCCGGCTGCATGCGTCCCGAGGCCGCCTTCGGCGTTGCCGCCCGACCAGGCGAGCGGCACGCAATCGCCGACCATCTGGCGCACCATGTCGGCGGCGCCCTCAGCGACGAGCGGAGAATGCGAGACGATGACGATGCCGACATTTGCGGATTTCGGGTTCAAGCCGGACATTGCTCCTCCAAGAAACGACAGATCGCTGCCGTCATCAGCGCACAACTCTTGGCGCCTGGATCGACATGCCCGATCGACCGGTCGCCGAGAAACGCGGCACGCCCGCGCATCGCCCTCATGCCGAAAGTGAGCCTTGCCGCCCTTTCCGCCTGCTCGGAAATACCTGCCAGTCCCGCGCGCCTTACCACTTCGGCATGCACAGGGTAAAGCACGTCGAGCAGCGTCTTGTCGCCGGGGCTGGCGCGGCCGCGCCGGGCGACGGCATCGATGGCATGCTCAAGCGCGCGTGCAAACTCGATCTGTCCGTTCGAACCGCCCAATTGACGGCCGATCGCGATCAGCAGCGTCCCGTAGAGCGGACCGGCCGCGCCGCCGACGCTCATGACCAGCGTGAGCCCGATCTCCTCCAGTGCTTTTGGCATTGGAAGCTGCACGAGCCGGTTTCGCTCGGCATAGACCGCCTCCAGGCCGCGACGCATGTTGGTGCCGTGGTCACCGTCGCCGATGGCCCTGTCGAGTTCCGACAGATGATCGGCATTGGCGGCAATCACCTCGCGACAGGCTTCGATCAACCCGCCTATGAGCGCTGCATTTGCCACCACGACCAACACCCTTTACCAATCTCGCTTGATCATACTCGCGATCGGCCGCCATCGTTAGAGCATGCGCATAGTGCGGGATGAGGAAAAGTGTGCGCAGTTTTCCGCCCGCATCCCGCGCTAACTTATAAGAGTCGATCGCGTTCAATGATTAGGTCGATCCGACCTAAAATCATCGCGATCTAGCGAAGCCCTGCTGCGACTTCGAAAACCGCGGCCACCGCCATGGCTCCTGGATCCGGTACACCGTCGAGATCTCGCTCGCTGACGTAAGAAGCGCGCCCGGCCTTCGCCTTCTTCATTGCCCGGGTTGCGTTGGCGCCGGCGCGCGCTGCGGAGGCCGCCGCGGCCAGACCGCCGGCCTTGAGAGCGCGCAGCGCCGGGTCCAAAGCATCCACCATCGTGCGGTCGCCGACGGCGGCCCCGCCATAGAAGGTCATCCGTTCGAGGCCCGCCAGGAGCGCGCCCGCCATGTCTTTCGTGTCCGAATAGGCCTTGGCGGCGGCGGTAAAGAAGATCGACAACAGGACGCCGCTGGAGCCGCCCA
The DNA here is from genome assembly GCF_002531555.1 of Sinorhizobium sp. BJ1. Lineage (NCBI taxonomy): Bacteria > Pseudomonadati > Pseudomonadota > Alphaproteobacteria > Hyphomicrobiales > Rhizobiaceae > Sinorhizobium > Sinorhizobium sp. BJ1. The sequence goes on along the minus strand of NZ_NWTH01000010.1, from coordinate 182,475 downwards.
TACTGGTGCTGAGAATGCTGCCGATCGACGAGAGCGTCGCGGCGATGTCCTTCAGCGGCAGCTTTTCGATCTGCGCCAGAACGCTACGCGAACCTGTCGCGACGGTCGAGCCGGTATCGCCATCACCGGCCCGGGCGTCGAGGTGGTTGAGCTCCGCCTCGAGCGCGAGGAGATGATCGCAGATCGCCGCGATCAGCCGATCAGCGGCTGGGTCACGGCTTGCCGCCACGGACTGAGCGGCGGGCACCGCAACCGCCGGCAGAACGGTGACATCACGCCGCTGCACGACAGGTATCCAAGCATGCGGGCCGACAGGCGCTTTCAACGCGGCCTCACGCTCGCCGTCAAGCCGGATGAGTGACAGCGAAAAGCCGTTCATGTTGAGCGCCGTCATCATCGGCGCCGGGCCTACAGTCAGCTTCACGCGTTCGGCGAGTGACGAGGAAAGAACCGTGTGGGCGATCAATCCCATCTCGATCGGTGGCACGGCACCGAGATTGTTGATGAGAAGCGCATAGCGACCGTCACCTGGCAAGACCCCGGAAAGCCGCTCGGACATGGTCGCAACGATGCTGCGCGCCTCCTGCAGGGCGATCCGTTCGGCACCGGGTTCGCCGTGGATGCCGAGGCCCAGTTCCCCCTCGTCCGCCGCGAGGCGTTCGGCATGGGCCTGGCCGGGAATGGAACAGGAGGAGAGCGACACGCCAAGCGAAACGATGTCGCGCGCGGCCGAGCGGCCGGCAGCGACAACGGTCTCGAGATCTGCATCCTGCTCGGCCAGGTGCCCGGCAATCTTGTGAACGAAGAGCGTTCCGGCGACGCCGCGCGGCTGGGCGATATCCGGCAGCGCGATGTCGTCGGCAACGATCACCATCTCGACGCGAAAGCCTTCGATGCGCGCCTTTTCCGCCGCGAGTCCGAAATTGAGGCGATCGCCGGTGTAATTTTTGACGATCAGCAGGCAGCCCTTCGGCCCAGTCACCGCGCGGATCGCTGTCAACACCGCATCGACGCTCGGCGAAGCGAAGATCTCGCCGGAAACCGCCGCGGTCAACATGCCTTTCCCGACAAAACCCGCATGCGATGGCTCATGGCCGGCCCCCCCGCCTGAGATGACCGCGACCTTCGCTTTGTCCCAGTCGCCTCGCAGGACGACCTTGATGTCGGGATAGGTGTCGAGCCGCGCCAGGCTACCGGCCGGTGCTGTCTGCAGCAGGCCCTCCAATGCCTCGGTAACGATGTTTTCCCTGCGGTTGAAAAAGTGCTTCATCGTACTCATCCAAATTGCCTCTTCGATCGGCCGTAGCGTCAGCGCAACCGTTCTCCCTCGGACCCAAAATAAAGGGGCTGTCTCAGCGTGAGGTTGATCCGGTCCCCTGGTTTAATAGAGAGATAGGGGTCTGCGAGCGTCACGAGCTTGTGGCCCTTCACCCGGATATGCAGGTGATTCTGGTCGCCAAGGTGCTCGATCCAGTCCACCTCGGCATTCCCCCGAGCGTGGGTCGCGATCTCCAGATGCTCGGTCCGCGCGCCAATCGTCAGCGCGCCGGAAGGTGGCGCTGCCCCGGGTAGGAGGTCTATGGGAAGTAGGTTTATGTGTGGTTGGCCGAGGCGCGCCGCGACATGCAGATTGGCCGGGTCCGCATAGATCTCGCGCGGCGTGCCGACCTGGACGAGCCGCCCCTCGGACAGGATGCCGATGCGATCGGCCATCGTCATCGCCTCCACCTGGTCATGGGTCACGTAGAGAAGCGTTGAGCTCAGCTCTTTCTGGATCCGCTTCAGTTCCAGCCGAAGTTCTGCCCTGAGCTTCGCATCGAGCGAAGACAGCGGTTCATCCATGAGATAGATCGCCGGACGGCGCACCAGCGCGCGGCCGATCGCGACGCGCTGCATCTCGCCGCCGGAAAGCCGCGTCGAGCGGTTTTGGAGCTTGTGCTCGATCCGAACCATGCGTGCCACCTCGCGCACGCGGCTGTCGATCTCCTCGGCGCCGAGCCGCCGTGCCGGCGAGCGCAGCGGAAAGGCGAGATTGTCGTAGACGCTTAAGTGCGGATAGAGCGAATATTGCTGGAAGACGAAGGCCACGTCCCGCTCGGCCGGCGATTGCCGACCGACGTCGCGAACGGCGATCGTCACCCGCCCGCAATCGGGTGTTTCGAGGCCGGCGATCAAACGCAGGGTCGTCGTCTTTCCGGCGCCCGTTGGCCCGAGGAGGACCACGAATTCCCCGTCCCTGATGGTTAGCGACAGATCGTCGATCGCGACCGTGTCGCCGAAGGTCTTGCCAATATCGTGAAGGACGACCTCAGCCATGGTGCGCCTCCGAATAGAGGGAGGATGCGATCGCCCTGCCCGAGGTGTAGTTGAAGACGGCGAGCCTAGCCGGGTTGAATTCGAGCCCGACGATCTCGCCGAGCCTGAAGCTGCGGTCGGCCGAAACGCGCGCCTTGACGATGCCGGCGGCGGTCTCCACGGCGACGATCTGATTGGTGCCCAGATACTCGCTGCCATAGACAGCACCGCGGATGGGGGAGTGATCGCTGAAGCGGATATGTTCCGGACGGACGCCGAGCGCCATTTCGCCCGGCGCCACGTCCTCCCCCACCTCCGGCACGGCGACTTCGACACCGTCGAGGACGATCGATCGCGTCCCTCTCTTGAGCCCTGAATGGAAGCGCATGAAATTCATCGGCGGCGAGCCGATGAAATCGGCGACATACATCGAGGCAGGACGATTGTAGATTTCCTGCGGCGTGCCGAACTGCTCGATCACGCCGTGATTCATGACCGCGATCTTGTCGGCCATCGCCATCGCCTCGTGCTGGTCGTGGGTCACGTAGACCGTTGTCGCATGGATGCGATTGTGGAGCTCGCGCAGCTCATGGACCATCACCTCGCGGAATTCCGCGTCGAGCGTGCCGAGCGGCTCGTCCATCAGAAAGCATTTGGGCCGCCGGATGATCGCGCGGCCAAGCGCAACACGCTGGCGGTCGCCGCCGGCGAGCCCCGACACCGACCGGTCGAGGATATGGTCGATCCTCAGGAGCTTCGCGGTCTCCTCGACGCGGGCGCGGATTTCCGCCTTCGGCACCCCCTGCGACAGGAGCGGGAAACCGATGTTCCGGCGCACATTCATGTGCGGATAAAGCGCGAAGAGCTGAAAGACGAAGGCAATGTCGCGGGCGCTCGCCCGGTTGAAGCTAACGTCCTCGCCCTCGAGATAAATCTTGCCGCTGGTCGGCAGCTCGAGCCCGGCGATCATTCTGAGCGTCGTCGTCTTGCCGCAGCCTGACGGCCCGAGCAGCGCCAGAAACTCGCCGTCCTGGACCGTGAAACTCGAATCCTCGACAGCGACGAAATCACCGAACTGCTTGCGCAGGTTTACGATCTTGATCTCGGACATCGCTTACTCCGGAAATTTCGAGACGATGATGAACATGACGGTTCCAGTCAGCAGCATGGCCAGCGAATAAGTGTAAAGCGCCAGCAGGAACGGCTGGAACAGCATCAGGAAGCCCGCGGCGATCAGCACCGTCGCGAAGTTTTCCATCGGTCCGCGCCGCAGGAACAAGGACCGCTTCTGCCGGGCTTTAGGGGTCGTTTTTTGCGGAGTCGTCATTTGCGTACCGCTCCGAAGGTGATGCCGCGCAGCAACTGCTTGCGCAGGATGATGGTGAAGACGAGAATCGGCACCAGGAAGATCGTCGTGCCGGCCGCGACCGCCGGCCAATCCTGTCCGCCCTCACCGATGATCGTCGGGATGAACGGCGGCGCGGTCTGCGCCGAGCCCGAAGTTAGGAGCACCGCGAAGGCATATTCGTTCCAGGCGAAGATCAGGCAAAAGATCGCGGTCGCGGCGATGCCGGTCGTCGCCTGCGGCAGCACGACCTTCCAGAAGGCCTGCAAGCGGGTATAGCCATCGATCATCGCCGCCTCTTCGTATTCGCGCGGAATCTCGTCGATAAAGCCCTTGAGCAGCCAGACCGCGAGCGAGACGTTGACGGCGGTATAGAGCAGGATCATCCCGAGCGCCGTGTCGGAAAGTCCGAACTGGCGATACATGAGGTAGATCGGGATCGCGACCGCGATCGGCGGCATCATTCGCGTCGAGAGAATAAAGAACAGGAGATCGTCGGCGAGTGGAACGCGGAACCTGGAGAAACCATAGGCCGCAAACGTTCCCAGTGAGACCGCAAGGAAGGTCGAGCCGAAAGCGATCACGAGCGAATTGCCGAAGCGCGGCCAATAGTTCGATGGGCCGGCGATGACCATGTTGCGGTTGCGGGTGATCTCGTCGCAGGTGCTGGTCGGTGCTGGGAGCGACTGGATATAGTCCGGCGTCTGCCTTGTCCGCGTCGTGAAGAGATTGCAGAAGCCCTCGAGCGTCGGGGTGAAGACGACCTTCGGCGGATAGCTGATCGAATCCGGCGGCGACTTGATGCTCGTCAGAAAGATCCAGGCAAGCGGGATCATCGTGACCAGCGCATAGAGAATGACGATCGTGCCGGCGATGCGCTTCACGGTCGGCGTCGGCTCGACCACGGAATGGGCTGTGGTATTGACCGAACTCATCGCTGTTTCACCTTGTTGAGCGCTTTGACGTAGATGTTGGCGAGGCCGAACACCGCGACGAAAAGAATGATTGCGAAGGCCGAAGATCGTCCGGTGAGCCAGCTTTCGAAGGCCTCGCGCTTCAGCGTGATCGACGCCACCTCGGTGGTCGAACCAGGCCCTCCGCCTGTCAGCAGCATGACCATGTCGAACATCTTGAAATTCTCGATGCCGCGGAAGAGCACGGCGAGCATGATGAAGGGCAAGGCCATCGGCACGGTGATCGACCAGAATTGCCGCCAAGCGGACGCGCGGTCGACCTCGGCGGCCTCGTAGATATAGTCCGGGATGGACCTGAGGCCGGCGAGGCAGATCAGCATGACGTACGGGGTCCACATCCAGGTATCGACGATGATGATCGCCCAAGGCGCCAGGCTCACCGAACCGAGCATCTCGAAGGATGACGGAGGAATGCCCGTGAAGAACGAGACGATATAATTGAAGAGGCCGATCTGCGGCTGGTAGAGGAACCGCCAAAAGTTGCCGACGACCGCCGGCGACAGCATCATCGGAATGAGGATGACCGTCGTCCAGAAGGCGTGGCCGCGGAACTTACGGTCGATCAGATAGGCAAGTGCGAAGCCGATGACCGTTTGTAGGAGGATCGTCCAGAAGACGAAATGCGCCGTCGTCTGCATGGCGATCCAGATGTCCGGGTCGTTCAGCACCCGCTGGTAGTTGCGCAAGCCGACGCCGTCGACTACGGCGTTGGGGCGGTTCGCGCGGAAATTCGTGAAAGACAGATAGACCGCCCAAATCAGCGGGAAGATATTGATCGCAAGCAGTAAGGCGATCGTCGGCGTAATGAAGAGCCAGGCGATGGCGCGGTCCGAAAGGCCGCGCACCCGAACCGCGATCCTGGTCGGCGTAGCGTGGGCAAGCATCTCGGCGGATCGCTCCGCAATAGTGGAGGGGGCATCGGTCACTGACGTCACCTGAATTCAAGGAAGAATCGGGTTCGAGGCCGTCGGCCCGGACCTTCGCAGCCGGGCCGTGTTGCTGAGGGAGCCTAGAGCTTGCCTTCGTCCTCGAAGATTTCCTTCCAGTCGTTGACGAGAGAGTCGAGTGCCTCTTGCGCTGTGCCCTGGTCGGCGACGACATAGTCGTGCAGGCGCTTCTGCATGGCCTGCAGCAGGATCGCGTAGGACGGCTCCTGCCAGAAATCCTGCACCTGGTTCATCGCGACGAGGAAATCGGCTGCGAAGGGCTGGCTGGCCTTGAAGGACGGATCGTTCAAGACGGCGTTGTGCACGGCGTAGCCGCCGAGCGCCCACCATTTCTTCTGGACATCAGGCTGGGCGAACCATTTGATGTAGGCGAGCGCGCCATCCAGGTTGTCGGTATTGGCGACGACGGACATCCCCTGCCCGCCGAGCGTTGAGGCGGCGACCTTCTGCTTGGGATTGACGAAGAAGCCGATCTTGTCGCCGCCGACCTTCTCGTCCTTGTAGAGGCCCGGGAAAAAGGCGAACCAGTTCATCGCCATCGCCACCTGGCCGGATTTGAAGGCGTCGAGCCCCTCACCCATGTAGCTGTCGGTGTAACCGGGCGGCTGGCAGCATTTGTAGAGCGCCTTGTAGGCTTCGAGGCCTGCCACGGCATCCGCGGAATTGACGGCGCCGTCCATGTCGTATTTGCCGCCGGTCTGCTCGTATTTGAAGCCATAGGGATAGAGCGCCGAGGTCGCGCCCATGGTGATGCCCTCGGAGGCACGCTCGGTGAAGATCGCGGCACCATAGACCTTCTGGCCGTCGATTTCGCGACCGGTGAAGAATTCGGCGACCTGTTTCAATTCATCCCAGGACCGCGGCGGGCCGAGGTCGCGGCCGTATTTCTCCTTGAACTCGGCCTGCAATTCCGGCTTGGCGAACCAATCCTTGCGATAGAACCAGCCGTTGGCGTCCCCCATGGCCGGCAGCGCCCAATAGTTCGGCGTGCCTTTCGGCCAAGTGGAATAGGCATTGACCGCGGCTTCGGCGAAGTCGCTCATCTTGATGCCTTCCTTGTCGAAGAAATCGTTGAGCTTGACGTAGTAGCCGTTCTCGGCGGAACCGCCGATCCATTGGCTGTCGCCGATTAGGAGATCGCAGAGCTTGCCGCCCGAATTGAGCTCGTTGAGTATGCGGTCGGCGAAGTTCGGCCACGGCACGAACTCGAACTTCATCGTGGTGCCGGTCGCTGCGGTAAAATCCTTGGACAGCTCGACCAGCGCATTCGCCGGATCCCAGGCTGCCCAGCACAGCGTCAATTCATCGGCTTTCGCCATTCCCGGTATCGCCGTCGACAGCACGAGTGCCGACGACATGCCCATCAGGGCCTTCGTCATCTTCCGCATGTATTCCTCCCAGATACAGAACCGACCGACGCCGGCCTCGGAAAATTCTCCCTTGCTCACATGCCCAAGCCATACTCCCTCATGTTGAGCAATATGTTTAGTGATATACGTTTTACTAAACACATCAAGTGAATTCGTCGCTGCAGCGCAGCATGCGTCGCGCAGAGAGGGCCAGAGGAGGAGCGTACAAAAGCTCGAGCGGCCTTGGAACCTGATTCTGGTCGCAGACCATCAACACGGCTCAATGCATGGAAGATCGGAGACGACGGCGCCTCGGTGCCCATATAATTATTGGTCAACTTGATTAGTTTATAAGCATCAAACGCACAAATTATGAGCATAGATTAGCAAAACTTCCGCTTTACTTTAGATGACATCAAACTATACTGGCAATGTTTCTAGGGTTCCGATGCGATAAAGCATGACTGGACCGAGAGAAACCTCCGGTGGGGAGACATCCACCGGGTCCACGGCGGGATAAAAGCCCGGGAGGCTCATGCAGCGAAGTCGTTGCTTTGGGAATCCCGTCCGTGATTTCCGAGAGATGAGCGCAGCGTGAGCCCCAAGTCGAACAAGGGGAACAGACGATGCGTTTCGGAAATGGCAGATTCGGTTTTCGTGCCCTCTCGGCCGCTGTGGGCCTCTCTCTCGCGCTTCTCGCGGCCGGGACGCAGGCGGAGCCGAAGAAGGAATTCAATATCGCCTGGACGATCTATGTCGGCTGGATGCCGTGGCCCTATGCGGCGGACGCCGGGATCGTGAAAAAATGGGCCGACAAATACGGCATCACCATCAACGTCAAGCAGATCAACGATTACGTCGAGTCCATCAACCAGTACACGGCCGGCGGCTTCGACGGAGTGACGGCGACGAACATGGATGGTCTCACCATCCCGGCCGCCGGCGGCGTCGACACCACGATCCTGATCATCGGCGATTTCTCCAACGGCAATGACGGCATCGTCTCCAAGACCGCGAAGACGCCCGCCGATCTCAAGGGTGAGAGCATCAATCTCGTCGAACTATCGGTCTCGCACTACCTGCTTGCCCGCGCCCTCGAAACGGCCAGGCTTTCCGAAAAGGACGTAACGATCGTCAACACCTCCGATGCCGACATGGTTGCCGCCTTCAAGTCGCCGGAGACCTCGACGGTTGTCACCTGGAACCCGCTGCTCGCCGAGGTCAAGGCCGAACCCGGTTCCGCTGCGCTGTTCGATTCCACGGAAATTCCGGGCGAGATCATCGATACGTTGATGGTCAACACCGAGGTGCTCAAGGACAATCCCGACTTCGGCAAGGCACTCGCCGGCATCTGGTACGAGACCATGTCGATCCTCACGGACCCAGGCGAGAAGGGCAGGGCGGCGCGCGCCGCGATGGGCTCGATGTCCGGCACGGACCTGGCCGGTTTCGAGGCCCAACTTGCGGCGACCAAGCTGTTCCCGACACCTGAGGAGGCGGTCGCCTTCACCGAGAGCGAGGATCTCGTCAAGACCATGGATCTGGTACGGACGTTCTCCTTCGACCATGGCCTTCTCGGCGATGGAGCCCCGAACAAGGACGTCGTCGGCATCGCATTCCCGGGCGGGCAGGTTCTCGGCTCGACCGACAACGTGAAGCTGCGCTTCGACGCCAGCTACATGAAGCTCGCTGCGGAAGGCTCCCTCTGACGCCGCTGCAGGGCACGGACTGACCCTGCCCCTGCCCTGCCGGCTTCGGCCCGAGATGTTCTCCAGAAGATGGGAAGACTCATGCGACGTGCCGTCAATATCGTCCCGGGATCGGGAACTCGGATTCTGCTTGCCCTTCTGCCCTTCCTATTGATCGCCTGCCTCTATGTCGTCGTCTCGGCGGAACGGCGGGCCGCAAATCCGGGCGACAAACTGCTGCCGCCGATCACGGAAATGGCAACGAGCATGGACCGGCTGGCGACCGAGCCCGACCGGCGGTCGGGAGACTTGACCCTCTGGTCCGATACCGCGGCGAGCCTCCAGCGACTGTTCATCGGCCTCGGAGCGGCTGCCGCCATCGGCCTGGTGCTCGGGCTGACGCTCGGCTTGCTTCCGGTGGCCAGCGCCGGGCTGTCGCCGCTCGTCGCCGTCGTTTCGATGGTCCCGCCGATGGCCATCCTTCCGGTGCTGTTCATCGTCTTCGGCCTCGGTGAACTCTCCAAGGTCGTGCTGATCGTGATCGGCATCGCGCCCTTCCTCATTCGTGACCTCGCCATGACCGTCGCCGCCATCCCGAGCGAGCAGATCGTCAAGGCGCAGACGCTCGGTGCTTCGACGTGGCAATTGATGCTGCGCGTGGCTCTGCCGCAGGCGATGCCACGGCTTATGGAAGCCTTGAGGCTCTCGCTCGGCCCGGCCTTCCTCTTCTTGATCTCGGCCGAAGCGATCGCCGCCGAAAGTGGCCTCGGCTATCGCATCTTCCTCGTCCGGCGCTATCTCGCCATGGACGTGATCCTGCCCTACGTCGCCTGGATCACCCTAATCGCCTATCTTCTCGACTGGCTGCTAGCGCGGCTCGCCCGGCGCGCTTTCCCCTGGGCCTATGTCCAGGAGGCGCGCCGATGAGCGAAATCCGCGTCCACAATGTCTGGGTGGAATATGGCGACCAGGTCGTGCTCGAAAGCATCTCGCTCGACATCGCCTCCGGCGCCTTCGTTTCCGTCGTCGGTCCCTCGGGCTGCGGCAAATCCACCTTTCTCCGGATGATCCTCGGGCATGAGCGGCCGACGCGCGGCATCATCACGCTCGATGGAGCGGCGCTGCCGGACGAGCCTGGTCCGGACCGCGGCGTGGTTTTCCAGCGCTATTCGGTTTTTCCCCACCTGAACGTTCTACAGAACGTCCTGATCGCCTTCGAGTTCGCCGAGAGCTCGTTCACGGCCAAGCTGTTTGGAGCGAAGCGACAGGCGGCCAGCGAGAAGGCGGAAGCGCTTCTTGAGGCGGTTGGGCTCAGCGAACACAGTCGGAAGTATCCGAGCGCGCTGTCGGGCGGGCAGCAGCAGCGACTGGCGATCGCTCAGGTGCTCGCCAGGGAACCGAAGGTGCTGCTGCTCGACGAGCCTTTCGGCGCGCTCGACCCCGGCACGCGGGCGCAGATGCACGCGCTCATCAAGCCGCTCTGGCGCGAGCGCGGCATGACCGTGATCATGGTGACCCACGACCTTAAGGAGGCCTTCGGTCTAGGGACGCGGCTGCTCGCCTTCGATAGGCCACGCATCGATCCGCAAGGGCCTGAGCGCTACGGCGCCCGCATCATCTACGACCTCGATTTGAGCCGCGACGGGCCCGTCCCAGTACTCGGCTTTTCGCGGCCGATCGAGGCTAGCCCCACTTCCCAGGAAACGAAAAGGAGCATGCCCCATGCGTGAACCCCCAAGCCGCCAGTCTCGCCGCGCCGGCCCCATAGCGACGCCCGTTCGCGAGCGCCGGCACCACCCGGACTTCAACACGCTCGACAGCCAGGGCTGGAAGGCGCTCGAGGCGGAGGGGAAGCTTTCCGGCAACGGCTGGGGACGCGAAAAGAAATGGGCGCTCGAAATGGGCCTGCCGGGCTCGGAGAGCCTGACGGACAAGTCGATCCCGACCTTCGCGCGGGGCGAGCTGCCGCATTTCGCCGGCATCAACACGTTCCTGAAGGCGCCCTACGTCGAAAACGTGCGTGATGTCGGCAAATACGATGCGGCCGTGCTCGGCATCCCTTTCGACAGTGGCACGACCTATCGTCCGGGCACGCGCTTCGGACCGCAGGGTATCCGCCGCATCTCGGCGCTCTACACGCCTTATAACTATGAAATGGGCGTCGACCTGCGCGAACAGATGACGCTCTGCGATGCCGGCGACGTCTTCACCATTCCGGCCAATCTGGAAAAGAGCTTCGACCAGATCACCCGCGGCGTCGCCCATGTCTTTTCCTCCGGCGCGCTGCCGATCATGCTCGGCGGCGACCACTCGATTGGCTTTCCCTGCGTGCGCGGCATCGCCGAATGCACCTCGAAACGCATCGGCATCATCCATTTCGATCGCCACATCGATATCCAGGAAAAGGATCTCGACGAACGCATGCACACGACGCCGTGGTTCTGGGCGACCAATCTGCCAAACGTCTCGCCGAAGAATCTCATCCAGCTCGGTATCGGCGGCTGGCAGGTGCCGCGCGACGGCGTGAAGGTGGCGCGCGAGCGCGGCACCAATGTGCTGACGATCGACGACATCGAAAAGCTCGGTTCGGAGAAGACTGCCGAGATCGCGCTCGAGCTCGCCTGGAAGGACGCCGACGCCGTCTACATCTCCTTCGATGTCGACAGTATCGATTGCGGTTTCGTGCCGGGCACCGGCTGGCCGGAACCGGGCGGCTTCCTGCCGCGCGAGGCGCTGAAGATCCTCGGGCTGGTTGCGGCAGAAGGGCTCTGCGGTCTCGAGGTCGTTGAGGTCAGCCCGCCCTACGACACCTCCGACATCACGGCGCTTTTCGGCGTACGGGTGGTGGTGGAGGCGCTGGGCTCCCTCGTAGCGCATGGCAAGCTCGGCTCCCACAAGCACCTGATCGACATGCCGGTGAGCTTCTGAGGAGACGGCCATGCACGGCGGACATCATCACCACCACGGCGCGCGCTCGCACCACCATGATCATGATCACGGTCACGACCGTCATGTAGGTCCCGGCCATAACCGGCAACGTGACACCGTACAATGGCAGGTGCCGCATCGCCCCGAAAGCAAGGACCTGTCGCCGCCGCACGAACGTGACCTCGATCTCGTCGAGGCGACTTTCGTCGAGAACTTCGCCCGTGCGAGCGATCCGACGAGCTTTCTCAGGCTCGCGGGGATTCCCTTCGCCGGCGTCGACGTTTCCGGGAACGCCCTGCATCTGCTTCGTGTCGAGACCGCGGATCTTGCCGACGTCGGCGCGGTCGTGCCGCTCCTCGGCGGCGGCGGCGTACGCTACGACGTGCTGCCCGCGCGCATGACCTCGCGCCGCCACGACCTGGGCTTCCTCTACCACGACGGCAAAGCGGTCGTCCGGCTTTCGTTCGCCGAGGCACGCAAGCTCGAGGACCGGACCGACGCCTCGCATTTCGACATCGAACCGACCGAATGAATTCTTCCTTCAGAAAGGCAACGTCATGATTTTTCAGACCATCGCTGCGCTCGCCGCCCTCCTAATCACTTTGCCCGGTCAGGCCCTGGCCCATATCGGCGACCATGTCCACGGCATCGAAAGCGGCTTCCTCCACCCCTTCTCAGGCCTTGATCACCAGCTCGCCATGGTCGCCGTCGGGCTGATTGCCGCGCGGCTTGGCGGCCCGGCACTCTGGCAATTGCCAGTCGCCTTCGTCTCGGCCATGGTCGCGGGAGCAGCAGTAGCCATGACCGGCATGACCGTGCCGCTCGTCGAAGCGGCGATCCTCGCCTCCGTGATCATCTACGGCGCAGCGCTGATCATAGACGCGAACGTGCCGGTCACTCTGGCTGTCACGGGCACCGCCGCCTTCGCCTTCTTCCATGGCTTGGCACATGGAGCCGAGGGGCCGGCCGCCGCTCCCTTCGGCTATATCCTCGGGTTCATCGGCGGCACGGTGATCCTGCACATGGCCGGCATCGCCGCTTGCCGTGGGATTGCCCGATATGACGTGGCCGCAGCGGCGTTTCGCATCGCCGGCACGGTGATCGTGAGCGCCGGTGTCGGGCTCGCCTACGTTGCGTAACGCGCGAGGAGATGGATATGCGCCCCATAGCCGATATGTTGATTTGCTGGCGACAGGTCGTCTTCGCGGGTATGGCTTCCCGCTTTGCTGGTCTGCAGAGCCTGCATCCAGCCTCGCCCTGGCGACCACCCGCGCGCAGAGCGAGGTTGAAAAAAGCACTGCGCAAACGTGATAAAGGCAAGTGTGAAGCTCGCATTTGTCGAGGCGGGCTGCGCACCGCAGACCTCCTTGGCCGGTACCGCCGCGACACCTCGCTCGTAGAACACGCTTCCGCAAGCGCATCCACGCGATATGTTGTCGTGACTAGAGACTCCAACTGCGAGGCCTTTCATGACGGAGCGACAACAGAGCCACCTCCGAGAACGCATGACGATCCGTGGCGATATTGATGCGGCCTCGTTCGTTCCCTGGATCCGGCGCCATGCAGCCAAGCTCGGGCTCTCGCAGTCCGTATCCCATGCCGGTTCGGATCGGATCGAACTTGAGATCGCCGGACCGGCGGATCTGATCGACATGATGGAGATGGGATGCTCGCTCGGCCCCATCGACGTCTGGGTCGAAACGATTGACCGCATACCGATCGACCGCGGAAGCGACTAACGCGGCCGCTCGATCATCCACTGCCTTTTATTTCATCAATATTGCCAATGCAGAATAATTATGCAAACGTGATGACACTGAGCAGCAAGCCGTCCGCGTCCACTTCGGATTTGCACCAGTAAAGCGTTGGTATCATTTAGAGAGTTGAGTTATGCTATCCGAGTGGACGCCAGTCGCTCTTTCCGCGGATTTGCCAGCAGGAACCGTCATGCCGGCACGGACACCCGCCGGACCGATTGCCCTCTGGCGAAGTCAGTCCGGGCATGCGGCGGCCTCGGCGGACCGTTGCCCGCATCGCGGTATGCGCCTGTCTCACGGCTTCGTGCGTGGCGAGGCTCTTTCCTGCATCTATCACGGCTGGAGTTATGCCCGGACTGGAAACTGTCTGCGCATCCCGGCCCATCCAGCTCTCACGCCGCCGGAAACGATCCGCGTAGAAACGCATGAGGTCAAAGAGTCCGGCGGAGTCATATGGGTGGCGGTCGGAGAACCCACAAAGCAGCCGCCGCGACTCGAAGGCCTTGCTCCGTTGCGTTCGCTGACGGCGCATGCCGGCATCGCCGTGCTTGAGGCTGTGGCGGGCGCGAAGGCCGATCCTGAGGGACTTGTCTGGCAGGTGCAGAGTTCGCAAGAGATCCGGCTGCTGCTTGTCCCGCAGGAAGACGACCAAACATTGATCCATGTTCTGCTGGACGACAAAAGCAGTGCGTCCCAGCGCGTCGCCGCCTCCCGTGCCACCGAGAGCTTGCGACGGACGGCCGAATATCTTCAGGCGAAAGGCATTGCGTCATGACCGAGGACGCCATGATCGACGAGTGGTATCCCGTCGGCCTCTTTAGCCAGATCGAGGACGGATGGAAAACGGCCCTGATGGGAGAGCCGATCGAGGTGGCATTCGCCCCCGGGGGCGAAGTCAAAGTAACATCTGAAGATGGGCGGACGCTCCCCGTTCGCGTCCGCTACGGTCACGTCTGGTCGTCGCTCGGCAAACCGCGGAAAGACCTTTTTGCGATTCCCGAAGCTGACCAGCCCGGGCGACGATTTGTCGAAGTCGGCGTGGTTCGGGTCCGCTGCTCACCGCTCCGCGCAGTGGAGAACTTTCTCGACATCGCGCATTTCCCTTTCGTGCACACCGACATCCTGGGCGCAGAGCCGCATACGGAGGTGCAGGACTACAAGGTCGAGATCCGGCAGAATGAGGATGAGGTCTGGGCGACGCAGGTGAAATTCTACCAGCCCCAGGCTGCCAAATCGGCAAGCGGCGGCATCACGACGGAATACATGTACCGCGTGCCGGCGCCGACCTGCTGCGTTCTCTACAAGACGTGTCCGCCCCGTCCGGGCGAGTGGGACGTCATCACCCTCTTCGTCCAGCCGCTTGCCGAAGACCTGTGCGATGTCTGGCCGTGGATGGCTCTTTTCGACGATGTCACGCCGATGACCGACCTCATCCACTTTCAGCAGACCATCTTTCTGCAGGACCGGTCGATTCTTGAAAACCAGATCCCCCGGCTCCTGCCGCTCGACCCAGGGATGGAAATCCCCACGAGAGCCGACTTGACGTCGGTCGCCTACCGACGCTGGCTGAAACGCCACAACTACACATACGGCGCACAGCTGGTGGCGCAATGAAGCTCTACGATTACGTTCTCTCTCCCAGTTGCTACAAGGTGCGCCTCATGGCAGCACTCACCGGCGTGAAGCTGGAAATCCGGCCGGCGGACTTCCATCCCGGCGCCGAGCATCGCGGCCCTGAGCTCATGGCGCTCAATCCGGCGGGTTCCATCCCAATCCTCGAAAACGGCGACCTCATCCTTACCGAATCCGCCGCCATGCTCGTCTACCTGGCCGCACAGGCGGGGCCGGAGTGGCTCGGCATCGGCTCACCGGAGGAAAGCGCGCGCGTCCAGCAGTGGCTCTCGTTCTCGCACCGGCTGACGGCGAGCCTCGGAGGCGCGCGCCTCTATGAAATGCTGCTGCGTCCGGGGGACATCGCCAAACTTCAAGCGCAGGGCATCTCGGCGCTTCGCGAGCTCGAAGCTGGCCTGGTCGAACAGGGCCTGCGCGGCATGCGGTTCCTCGCCTGCGACCAGCCGACGGTTGCTGATATCGCATGCTTTCCCTACGTCGCACTCGCGCCCGACGGCGGTGTACCGCTCGACCCCTATCCCGCCATCCGGCTCTGGTCCCGCGCAATCCGCGGCCTCGAACACTTCGTCGAGATGCCTGGGATTCACCGGCTGCACGAGCTGAAGCCTGAACCTGATGTCGAACCGGGGGAGGTTTGACGTGCCCGGTTACCTGTTGCGGAACTGCGCGGCGATCATCGCGGACGACGGCAGGGGGCCGACCGTCTACCGCAACGTAGACTTGCTGACGAATGGTCCCGCGATAGACAAAATCGGCGAAGGCCTTCACAAAGGAGAGTTGCCTGCCGGGACGATCACGCACGACGCCACCGGCTGGTTCGTATATCCGGGCCTCGTCAACACGCACCACCACTTCTTCCAGTGCTTCGTGCGCAACCGCGCGGATCTCGATTGGACGAAGCTTTCGGTGATCGAATGGCTCGACCGTATCTATCCGATCTTCTCGCGACTGACCGAGGACTGCTTCTACCATGCCTCGCTCACGGCAATGGCCGAGTTAATCAAGCACGGCTGCACGACGGCGTTCGACCACCAGTACTGCTTCCCGCGGCACGCCGGCAAACGGCTGATCGACCGGCAGTTCGAGGCCGCCGATCTTCTTGGCATGCGCTTTCATGCGGGTCGCGGCGGCAACACGTTGCCGAAATCCGAAGGCTCGACCATTCCAGACGCCATGCTGGAAACGACCGACGAATTCATTGCCGATTGCACCCGCCTGATCGACACCTATCACGATGCCGGCCCCTTCAGTATGCGGCAGGTCGTGGTCGCACCCTGCCAGCCCGTCAACTGCTACCGCGAGACGTTCGTGGAGTCGGCGGCGCTGGCGCGCGATCGCCGCGTGCAGTTGCATACGCATGTGGGCGAAGGCGAGAGCCCGGTCATCGAGGCCCGGCACGGCATGCGGACGGTGGACTACTGCGCGGAGCTCGGCTTTGCCGGCCCCGATACCTTCTATGCCCATTGCTGGGAACTGACCCACGACGAACTGCGAACGATGGCCGCGAGTGGGACCGGTATCGCTCACTGCCCCGAGCCGGTCTATCTGGTCGGCGCCGAGGTAACGGATATTCCGGCCATGTCGGCCTTCGGTCTCCGGGTGGGTCTCGGCTGCGACGGAGCTGCCTCGAATGACAATTCAAACCTGATGCACTGCGTGCACTCCGCCTACATGCTGCAGTGCCTGAAAGCGTCGACGCGCGCGCATCCCGTCCCGCCCCCGGTCGACTTTCTCGGCTATGCCACCGCCGGTGGTGCGGCCCTCCTCGGCCGCCGCGACATCGGTCGGCTCGCCCCCGGCATGGCCGCCGACCTATTTGCAATCGACACACGGCGCATGGACTACGTCGGCACACGGCATGATCCGCTGAGCCTGATTGCCAAAGTGGGCATCGGTCTGCCGACCGACATGACCATGATCAACGGCCGCATCGTCTGGGCGAAGGGTGAATTCATCGGGCTCGACGAGGCGCGGCTGTTCGCGGAGGCCGAGGCCGCTCTCGCCACAGTGGAACTTTAAGACACAAAACAGGGGAACTGACATGCTGACAAACCTGACTCGCAGGACACTGATGAAGGGCGTTGCCGCCTCCGGCCTCGCCAGCGCGCTCGGCGGCCAGGCCGCCATGGCGGCCGACGAGCCGCTCGGGATCACCCTCGTAATCCCCTCCCCGGTAGGCGATGTCGGTTGGGGCCATGCGCTCGCCGCCGGCCTCGAGCCGGTCAAGGCCGCTTACGGCGACAAGGTGAAGGTCACCGTCATCGAGAACATTCAGGAAGGTCCGGACGCCGACCGCATCATGAACAAGACCGTCGCCGACGGGAATAACATCCTGATCGCAGGCTCGTTCGGCTATCAGAACGGCGCTCTGCAGATCGCTCGCCGGAATCCGGCCGTCACCGTGCTGCATGCCTCCGGTTTTCAGGTGGCTCCGAACTTCTCGCCTTTTGCGGCCAAGTATTTCCAGGGGACCTACTTGCTTGGCATGGCTGCCGCCGCGCTCTCCAAGACCGGCAAGCTGGGCTCCGTATCCGCCTTCGCCATCCCGGAGCTGATCACGTCCATCAACGCCTTCACTCTGGGCGCCCAGGCGGTGAACCCTGATATCGAGGTGTCGGTCGTGTGGGTGAACTCGTGGTTCGACCCGGCCAAAGAGCAGGAAGCGGCAAAGGCTCTGATCGCGCAGAAGTGCGATGTGATCTTCTCAAACGCGCAGGATACGCCGTCCGTCATCGCAGCCTGCGAGGAGGCCGGCGTCTATGCGTTCAACCTCAACTCGTCGATGAAGAGCTACGCTCCGAAGACCTATCTCGGCTGCGTGGCGACCGACTGGTCGCCTTTCTTCAAGGCCTCGGTCGACGCCCATGTCGCCGGCACGTTCAAGGGCGCCAATGCCTTCCTCGGCGTCGCCGACAAGGTCGTCGAGGTTGTCGACTGGAATCCGGATATTCCGGCCGACATCATGACCAGGATCAAGGAGATCGAGGCGAAGATCGCCGATGGCAGCTTCTCGCCTTTCACCGGGCCGATCACCAGGGCCGACGGCAGCGAAGCGGCCGCCTCCGGTGCAACGCTCACCGATGGCGAGATCGTCGCGATGGACTGGCACGTCAAGGGCGTCACCACGCCCCTGCCGAAGTGAGCCATGACCGCTCCCCTCCTGTCGCTTCGCGGCATTTGCAAAAGCTACGGCCAGATCCAAGCCAATCAGGGCATCGGTTTGGACGTGGCTCCACAGTCGATTCATGCGATCCTCGGAGAGAACGGAGCGGGCAAATCGACGCTGATGAAGCTGATCTACGGCGTCGAGCAGCCAGACGGCGGAACCATCGTCTGGGAAGGAGAGCCCTTGAACCTTGCCTCCCCTGCGGAGGCGAGGCGCAAGGGGATCGGGATGGTCTTCCAGCACTTCTCGCTCTTCGAGACCCTGACGGTCGTGGAGAACATTCAACTGGTCGTTCCCGACCGGAAAGCCGATCTCACGGAGCGCATACAGACGCTTGGACGCGAATTCGGCCTCGAAGTCGATCCGCTCGCCCATGTGCACGCGCTTTCCGTCGGCGAGCGGCAGCGGGTGGAGATCATCCGATGCCTGATGATTAAGCCGAGGCTGCTGATCCTCGACGAACCCACCTCCGTCCTGCCGCCGCAATCGGTGGACAAGCTCTTCGATACCCTGCGACGTCTGCGCGACGGCGGTGTTTCCATCCTGTTCATCTCCCACAAGCTCGAGGAAATTCGGGCGATCTGCGACAGGGCGACCATCCTGCGCGCCGGGCGCGTCACCGGCCATGTGGACCCGCGCGAACATGATGCGCATGACCTTGCCCGCATGATGATCGGCCGCGACATGCCGGAGCCGATGCCGGCGCTTCCCCAGTCTGGCGGAGAAAAGCGGCTTGAGATCGTCGGCCTCGACTACCGGCCGGACGACCCTTTTGCCGTGGCGCTGTCCAACGTTAACCTCACGGTCCGTGCCGGCGAAATCCTTGGAATAGCCGGGATTTCGGGTAACGGGCAAAGCGAGCTTGCCGCGTTGATATCCGGCGAAGCGGTCCTGCCGGGGGAACAGCGGGACCGGATCTACATGATGGGCAAGGATGTCGGCACGCTCGACGCGGCTGCCCGACGGCAGCTTGGATTTGCGTTCGTCCCCGAAGACCGGCTCGGACGCGGTGCCGTACCTGAAATGTCGCTCGTTCTCAACAGCCTCCTGACCGCGCATCCGCTCGGCCTTCTCAGGCAAGGTCTCGTCGACAAGGCGAAGGCGAAGGCGTTCACCAACGAGTGCATCCGTCAATACGATGTCCGCACGCTCGGCCCAGACGCGGAAGCCGGCGCGCTCTCCGGCGGCAATCTGCAGAAATTCATTGTCGGCCGCGAGATCATGCTTTCTCCGAAACTGCTGTTCGTGGCGCAGCCGACCTGGGGCGTCGACGTCGGCGCCGCTTCCGCCGTCCGCAGTCGGCTCGTCACGCTGCGAAATGAGGGCACGGCCATCCTCGTCATTTCCGAGGAACTCGAGGAGCTTTTCGAACTCTGCGATTCCATCCAGGTGCTGCACCACGGCACGCTGAGCCCGCCACTCGTCACACGGGACACGCGACCCGAGGAGATCGGCCGATACATGATCGGCGCACATCCTTCGCGCGAGAAGGCTCTGGCATGAGCGCTTTTTCTGCAGCCTTGCTTCCCACTCTTGTCCGCCGGGAGCGCGCCTCGCTTGCCGCGACGGTCCTTGCGCCTCCCGTCGCCCTGGCCGTGGCGACCGTTCTCAATCTCGGGCTCTACGTCCTGATGGGCCGCGATCCAGTCGCCGTCCTATACGCGATGCTTCTCGAGCCGTTCCTGTCCTGGGCGTCGTTCTCAGAGGTGCTGCTGAAGACGGGGCCCCTCCT
Source organism: Sinorhizobium sp. BJ1 (assembly GCF_002531555.1). Lineage (NCBI taxonomy): Bacteria > Pseudomonadati > Pseudomonadota > Alphaproteobacteria > Hyphomicrobiales > Rhizobiaceae > Sinorhizobium > Sinorhizobium sp. BJ1. The sequence goes on along the minus strand of NZ_NWTH01000010.1, from coordinate 162,662 downwards.
CCTCATCGCACAGGGCCTCGCGATCGGCTTTCGCGCGAAGGTCTTCAACATCGGTGCCGAGGGCCAGTTCATTCTGGGAGCGATATTCGCCTCGGCCATTCCTGTATGGTTCCCGCAGGCAACGGGCCAGTGGATCTGGCCGGTGATGCTGCTCGTTGGGGCAGTCGGTGGCGCCCTGTGGGCTTCGATTACCGCCTTCTGGCGCGTCAGACTCAACGCGAACGAGATCCTCGTGTCACTGATGCTGAGCCTCGTTGCCGCGCAGTTCCTCAACTACCTGCTCCTTGGCCCCTGGAAGGATCCCAACGGCTTCAACTTCCCTCAGTCCGTCATGTTCCAGTATGACGCGATGGTGCCGGTCCTGATCTCCGGTACCCGTGTCAACGTCTCGCTTCTCCTGACGATCGCCCTGTCGATTGCGGCATGGATCTTCATGCAGAAGAGCTTTGTCGGCTACAAGCTCCAGGTCGGCGGCCTCGCGCCGCGTGCCGCCCGCTACGCCGGTTTCAACGAGGGGTGGGCGATCTGGCTTTCTCTTCTGATCGGCGGATGCGCGGCCGGTCTTGCCGGCGCAGCCGAGGTTAGCGGTCCCCTTGGCCAGCTACAGCGCTCGATTTCGACCGGTTATGGCTATGCGGCCATTATCGTCGCTTATCTCGGCGGCCTGCATCCGATCAGCATCGTTGTCTCGGCTCTCTTCATGGCGATCCTCTACATCGGGGGGGACAATGCCATGGTGTCGACAAATCTGCCGATCGCCGCGGTCCGCGTCTTTCAGGGCAGTCTGCTGCTCGCCTATCTCATCGCAATCGCCTTCGTGCGATACCGTCTCGAATGGCGCCGTCCCGTCTACCGGAGCCAGCCATGAACGCCATCGAGTTCATTCTCGCCGGAATGCTCGCGGCTGCGACACCGTTTCTGCTTGCAGCTCTCGGAGAGCTGGTCGTCGAGCGGGCCGGGGTTCTTAACCTGGGCGTGGAGGGCTTGATGGCATTCGGCGCAGTGCTCGCCTTCATTGTCGTCTATCATGGCGGGGGGCACCTCCTGGGTTTCGTCGCCGCAGGTCTCGGCAGTGCCCTCCTCTCTCTCGTTTTCGCTCTCGTCGCGCTCGGATTTCGCGCGAACCAGGTGGCGACAGGCCTTGCCATAGGTATCCTCGGCCAGGGTCTCTCGGCGCTGTTCGGCAAGACCTATGAAAGCCTTACGGTCAAGGGGCTTCCCAGGCTTGCATTACCATGGCTTTCGGAAATCCCGCTGGTCGGCCGCCTGTTCACTCAGGACATCGTCGTCTGGCTGTCCCTTGCCGCGACCCTCGCCATCTGGGTGATGTTTGCCTGCACGAAGGTCGGCCTCGTCGTCCGGGCGACCGGCGAGAACCCGAAAGCGGCTCACGCCATCGGCTATTCGGTCGTTGCCATACGCTTCGCCGCCGTTGCAATTGGCGGAACGATGGCAGGCTTTGCCGGAGCCTATGCGGCCGTTGTCTACACACCTCTGTGGGCCGACGGGATGATTGCCGGGCGCGGCTGGATCGCAATCGCACTCGTCGTCTTCGGAACATGGCTCACCGCCCGGATCTTCCTGGGGGCATGCCTCTTTGGCGCCGTATCGCTCATGGGCCTCGCAGCCCAGGCGACCGGACTCGACGTTCCGTCACAAGTGCTTGCGAGCCTGCCTTATCTGGTCACGATTGTCGTACTCGGCATCATTTCGGCAGACCGGCGCCTGCTGAAGCTGAACGGCGTCGCCTCGCTCGGCGAACCCATCGAACGTTAGTATAACACGAGGTGTGCCACGCAAAATCTCACGCTCTGAACGGATTCGATCGGTCGGCCCCGCAGTCGAGCTCGCCCGGCCAGGGACCGCCTGTATTCGGATAGAAGTGAAACGGTCAGCCTTGCCAGGGATCGACGACAATGACGCCGGTGCCTTCGAAGTCTCTGGTGTTTCGCGTCACGACGATCATGTCATGGACGAGAGCCGTCGCCGCAATCAGCGCGTCGGCCTCATTGCGCCGGTCGGGGATGTGCAGGTGCGCGCAACGTGTCGCAACCGCATCGTCTACCGGCAGAATACGGGCCGGCGAATTCCGGGCGCACGTGACTGTCAAGCCAAGAACGCAGTCGAGCACCTTGTGCGGCGTCCCGGCGCTGTACCCCGAGGACACCGCGCTCCAGCTCAAGCATGGTGATGGCCGAAAGGAAGAAGCGAGTCGCATCCTCCGCTCCGACCCACGCCACTACATTGGCATCGGCCTGGCGGTCGCCGACCTTGCGCAATTCGGAAATGACATTGGTATCCAGCAGGTACCTCAAGACAAGTCCACTTCGCGCGGCCCGATTTCAACGCGGTGCGGCTCAAAATCGATCGCCGAGAGGCCAGGCATGGCGAGCGCGTTGACAAGACTGCGGTGCTTACCTGTCAAGCGCTCAAATTCATCATAGGTCATTAGGACATGGGAAGGCTTGCCGCGGTCGGTTATGATGACCGGGCCGCCTTTGGCTGCCTTCTTAGCGCTACTCACGTCATGGTTCAGCTCTCGGCTGGAAAGGGTCGTGATACCCACGGCTCACCTCCATGTAGGTAATTACCTACATATAGCATCAGAGGAAGAAATAACAAGTGCAGCGGGACCCCAGCTACCCCAGCGGGCACATCAGCTCTGATGGAGGAATCCGGCGCCGCACCGTTCCAGTCGATACATTATGCGATCTTTTCAGCACAGAACCAGAACAAGCTAGGATTCTTCGTCGAATACGCCATCGCAAACAACGCCCGTTCCCTGCCAGTCGCATGTTTAGCGTAGGGACGAAAGCACCTACAGCAGCGCGGCAAGGATCAGCGCCGCGTAGGTGAGCTGGTGCAGCAGTTGATCGGCTCCGTGCATGGCCCAGTAGGCCCGGGTCGTAGCATCCGCGCGGCTATGCTGTGACAGCAATGCCTTGCAATAATCTATGAGGTAGTGAGTTAGGAATTCCGCGACTACGAGAATGGTGACACGCATCAACCCGATTCCGGCCAGCATCAGCGCCGGCACGGTTCCGAGCGCGTGCCCGCCCGCATGCACATAGCCGCCGATCATGCGGAAATTGCCCTTGCCGCGCAGGATCCAGGCTGGCTGCAGCACATAATCAACGAGGTAGTGCTTGAGTTGCAGGCACGCGAGCATCGCCACCGTCGTAATCGCCATTTCCATCGCTTCCTCCCGCGGACCGAACGTTTGGCTGGTCAATCGTATGTACGCCAACGGGCTTGGCCTTGCCGCGGACCGCCGCAAGCCCGAGCGGCCTCGTTATTGGCTCTGCCCCGAGCTCGCGCATGGTCGCGTCGCTGATCACGATTTCGACGCCGCGCTCCTTGGCCACATTCACCAGCCGGCTCGCGAGATTGACCGTGTCGCCGATGGCGGTGTAGCTCAGCCGCTCGGCGGAGCCGATATTGCCGATCAGCGCCGTGCCGCTGTTGATACCGATGCGCACGCGGATCGCATTCTCGCCGGCCGCAATTGGCGGCTCGTCATGCATTGCCCTCCGGATCGCGACAGCCGCGCGGCAGGCGCGGGCGGCATGATCCGCCTGCTTGCCCGGCGCATTCCAGATCGCCATAACCGCATCCCCGATAAACTTGTCGACCGTGCCACCCTCCGCATGAACAGCGGCGACCGCAATAGTCAGGAAGCGCGTCAGATGCGGCTCGACGCCGGGTCCGAGCCTCTCCGTCAGCTCGGTGAAACCGGGTAGGTCCGCGAACATGACGGTCGCCTCGCAGAGCTCGCCGCCGGGCTTCGGCTCAATGCTGCCTTCGACCAGCGGTCGCACGACATCGAGCGGCATGTAGCGGGCAAAGGCCGAAAGACCGACGGCCATGCGCTTCAATGCCTGGGAGAAATCGTTGAGCTCGGCGAGGAAGGTCGGGTGATGGCGGACGCTTTCCAGCGAGAAGCGCTCGACCGCACGCAATTGCTCCGCCAGCCGGGCGAGCGGACGGGCAAAGAGAAAATTTGCAAAGCCGACGGCAGTTGCTGCGGCAAGCGCGGTCATGGCGAGCACGACTATGGCTATGCGGCGGATATTCTTGTCGATACCGCCTGCGAAGATCGAGCGCGGGGTGGCGGTAACTAGGCGCCAGTTCTCGAACGGCAGGCGCGACGACGACACGAAGACGGGCCCGAGCAAAGCGTTTGGCACTACAGCTCGGAAGGCGTCGACCTTGTTGGCCGCGACAGCCTCGGCGGCCGCCGCCGCCACGGCATCGGAGGCCGGAAAGTCGGAAAAATGCGCCGCCATCACGCCGTCGGAAGGTTGCGATGTCGCAAGTACCCGCCCGCGCTCGTCAAGAACGAAGGCTTTCCCGAGCACTGGTAGTTCTTGCGCCTGCAGCGCCTCGGAAAGGCGCCGGAGGCTAACAGCCACCATCACCACGCCGGTAAACTTTCCGAAGCTCACGACGCGCTTCGACAGCACCACCGCGGGTTCGAAACCGTTCGGCAGCACATTGGTGACCGTCCAAACGGGCTCTCCGGTTTCCTTGCCCAATCGATACCAGGGGGCGCCGAGTGCCACATAGGCGCTCTCCGCCTTGATGCGCTCCTCGAAAAATATGTCGCCCGGGATCGGTCGGTAGAGATCGCGCCGCAGCGGACGGAGCTCGCCGGCTTCCGCGGCGCCGATTTCGACCATCTCGATCCGGCCGTCGGCGGTCGCATGCGACCCGAAAAAGCGCCCATCCGGAAAGCCGAAGCCGATCCAGGCGATCGCCGGCTGCTCGCGCAACAGCGACAGGAACAGGAACTCGCGCTTGACCTCGTCATTGGCGCCGATCGCCCCCTGGAAGAAGATGGAGCGGACAACTTCGGCGGTGCTCGTCACGAGCGACAGCGTGCGGGACAGGTCGTTCCTGACGGATCCCGCCGTCTGGGCATCGAGACTGGCGACGATCTCCTCGATGTTCTCGCCGGCTGCGCGCTGCCAGATGAGATGGATCAGCGCGGCGGTGGAGAGCACCGCTAGCATGAGGATCACGATAATGACCTGGGCCAGCTTCGGGCGGTACATCGCTAGGTGTCGTGTTGGCCGGTGATCAGCCGCGCGGCGCGATCGTTGCGGACATAGGCGACCGCCCAGTCGAGAAAGACGACGAGGCGATTACGGAAGCCGACGAGGAACCAGAGATGGGCGAAGTTCCAGACGAGCCATGCGGAATAGCCGGAGAGCCTGGCCTTGCCGAAATCCGCAACCGCTGCCTTGCGGCCGATGGTCGCGAGATTGCCGTGGTCACGATAACGGAAGGGCGCCGATTGCCGTCCCGCCATGTCGCCGAGAATGGCGTGGGCCGCGTAACGCCCCATCTGCTTGGCTGCTGGCGCCACGCCCGGTACAGGACGTCCGGCCGCACCGGTCACCGAGGCCGTGTCACCGATGACGAATATTTTGTCATGCCCCGGCGGATTTAGACGCCGGTCGACCAAGACCCGTCCGGCGCGGTCCGCCGCCGCACCGATCCACTTGGCGGCGCGCGAAGCCATGACGCCTGCGGCCCAGAGAATGCAGGCGGAGCCGATTTCAGTTCCGTCGGCCAGCCGTACGCCGCTGTCATCACAGCCGGCGACGGCATTGCCGAGCAGGACCTCGACGCCAAGCCTCTCGAGTTGTCTCTGGGCCTTTCTCGAAAGGAAGGGCGGCATCGCCGGCAGTATCCGCTCACCCGCTTCGACGAGCACGACCCGGGCGGAGGATGAATCGATGCGTCGGAAATCACGAACGATCGTTCTTCGCGAGAGCTCGGCGATCGCGCCGGCGAGTTCGACACCGGTCGGCCCGCCGCCGACGACAACAAAGGTCAATAGCGTCTGGCGCAAACGGGCGTCATCGGTCACCTCCGCCCGTTCGAAGGCGGAGAGGATGCGCGCGCGGATCGCCGTCGCATCCGTGATTGTCTTCAGGCCCGGGGCGTGGTCCGCCCAGGCATCGTTGCCGAAATAAGTGTGGCGGGCGCCGGTTGCGACGATCAGGTAGTCATAGGGGATGCGCCGGCTGCCGGTCACGACCCATCGCGCGGCGGTATCGACCGCCTCAACCTTGTCCATCAGGACCGTGGCGTTCGACTGCCGCGAAAGAATGCGGCGGATGGGCATGGCAATCTGCGCCGGTGAGAGTCCCGCGGTCGCGACCTGGTAAAGCAGAGGCTGGAACAGGTGATAGTTTCGCCGGTCGATGACGGTGACTTCCACCGGCGCGCGGCGAAGCGCCATCGCCGCGTTCAAGCCGCCGAAGCCCGCCCCGAGAATGACCACGCGCGGCCGATGCTTTGCCTTGTTCGTGCCGGCCGCAACCTCGCCCGGCACGGAGGCGCTCTGAACAGGCGTCACCGACATCGCTCAGCCTCCGGCACGGACGCGTCGGGCGACCAGATGATCGACGGAAAACACGCCGGCGCCGCGCGAGAGGATGAGCAAAAGCAGGCTCGTCCACATCAGATGCTCGACCCAATGATCCGGGTAGACGAAGATCTGGATGGTGGCGACGACCCCAAGCAGCATCAGTGAGGCGAGCCGCGCGAGCAGTCCCAATCCGAGCATCGCCGCGCCACTGAGTTCCGCCGCTGTCGCCATGAGGGCGGTCAGCCCGGGATCGAGCAGCGGCAAGCGATATTCGAAGGAGAACAGCTGGAGCGTGACCGGCCACGAGGCGAGCTTCGTCTGGGCGGACTGCCAGAATACCTCTGCGACCGCCACGCGCGATGCCAACTGCACGATCGATAGCGGCAGGGCGGTCGCCCACTCCACGACAGTGTCGTGAACCCTGTATATCGTTCTGGAAAAACTCATCGGTGTTGCGCGCATCGTGGTCATGACACTCTCTCCCGTTGGTTGGAAGACTCCTTCGTGCGATGGATGCTGACGACGAGCTCGCTGACGAATAGGCCCGTCAGCGCTCGAGCGATATCGAACTCGGGCGAGTGGCGGCAGGCGCGGGCGACCGCGGCCTCGAGTCCCCTGCCCCGCATCAACACGTGCCAGAAAGCAAACTCCGCGGCGTCTAGGCACAGGAACCGAACGGTGTCGGCATGTCTCCACAGCGCAATGCGCTCCGGCTCGCGTTTGAAATGGGCGAGCCTGTCGGGATCGCCTCCCTGCTGGTGCGCCGCCCATATGCTGAGGGCGGGCCAGCGGCAGGGAACAAGTCGCAGCGAAGGCTGTAGAAAGAGCGCGAAGGACCCGCTCGAAACCCCCTCGTAGAGCTCGATGAGTGTGCTTGGCCGCTCCAATGGCGCGTCGAGCGCTTCGGCGATCTTCCACTCCAGGCGCGCCACCTCGGAAACGAACGGCATATCGGCGGTTCCCTCGAAGCGCGCGAGGAATGGCGCAAATCCTGCGCCGTAACGCGAAAGGCGCGGCTCTTGTGGCGGGCTGTTCCGGATGAAGCAGCCGGCCACATAACCGAAGTAGCGCTCGTCGAGCAGCCGCACCGTCACGGGAAACACGGCCTTCAACGTCGTCGTGAGCGAGACCAGCGTATTGTTGCGGTAGATATTGAGCCGCTTTGCGGGGTCGAAGCGACCCCGCTCGAGAAGTGGCAGGATATCGGCAGGCCCGGTCGTCAGAACCGCACGCGCGACGACGCGCTGCAGGGTTTCAATGGAGGACATGGCCGTCCCTCCTGTAATGGTCTGCTGCGCACTTGCCGCAAGCGGCTCTAACTGCTGCGATGGCAGCGAGCGCCGGGAAACGGATGCCACTCGCGTCGTCGCGGCGGGGGAGCGTCATTGTCTCGAAGCGGCTGTCCGGCACGGCGACCGGCGGCTCCTCCGGGCGCTCGTCGAAGGCGATACGGCGGGCGAGCATGTCCGCCCACATGGCTTCGCCCAATAGGGCCCCGAGCGGCGGCACATCCGTGTCCCACTCGATCAGTGTCGGTCGTGGGCCGATCCTGCGGAGAGCGTGGGCATAGAGCGACCAGACGGCCGGCGGCACACGCGACCCATGGTCGTCGACGAGAATGACGTCGCCGTCCACTTCGTTGACCGCGTGGCCGGCAAGGTGGATTTCGCCGATCGCGTCGGCAGGAAGGGCGTCGATGAAGGCCAGTGCATCGAAATCGAGGTTGCTTGCGGAGACATGGACGTTGTTGACGTCCAGCAGCAAGCCGCAACCGGTCCGGTTGACGAGCTCGCTCAGGAACTCGGCCTCGGTCATGCTCGATTCTGCGAAGGCCAGATAGGCCGAAAGGTTTTCGATGAACACCTGGCGCTTGAGCGTGTCCTGCAGTCGGCCGACGTTCCCGGAAACGATGGCGAGCGCCTCGTCGTCGTAACGGAGCGGCAGGAGGTCGTTGAGGTAGGCGCCGTCGGCGACGCTCCAGGCAAGGTGCTCCGAGACGATCGCCGGCTGGAAGCGTTGGCAGACGAGACGCAGGCGCTCCAGATGCGCTCGGTCGAGACCTGAGGCGCTGCCGAGCGACAGTCCGACGCCGTGCACCGAAAGCGGATAAACGTCGCGCAGCTTCTCGAGCGCATCCACGGCCGCTGATTGCCCCATATAGTTTTCGGCGTGGACTTCCAGCCAACCCGCAGCAGGCCTGCGGGAAAGCATCTCGGCAATGTGTATCGAACGGAGGCCGATGCCCGCAGCGCACGGCACCGGGTGGGTTGGAAACGTCTTGGGCATCGGTCTACTCCCTTTTTTGCTTGTTGTCGGAGGCCGTCAGGCCTTGGGGGCGTTGCTGCCGCCGGCGATTTTTCCGCAGGTGCCGGCAGGCACGTAGATCCAGGCGTCAGCCTGGTCGTCCATCGTCGAGGTGCCGGCGCAGGAATGGGTTGCCGTCTGGCAATCGTTCTGCCCGGCTTTGACGATGCCGTAGCACTTCTCGAACGAGAACTCGGGCTGGGTGGCTGGGCCTGCCGAGGCCGTCGAAGCCGAGACGGAGGCGATCGCCGCAAGCGCGGAACCGATGAGTGTGCGAGTGTTGATCATTGAACATCTCCTGGATCTGACGTTGTTCAGACCGGACATCGGCCTGATGCAGGCAAGCTTCGCAGACCGCTCTCGCTCTTTGAAATGCTGTTCAGGCATGGTTTCGATAGGGACGAACTATCCGCCGGCGATGGGGGCACCGGAGATGAAAAAAAGCCCCCGGGAGGGGGCAAGACTGCCATCGGGAGGGAGATGGCAACGAGGGCTTGCGCGCACTCCGTGGCGACGCGCTGCGATGGTCGGGAAGCGTCGAACGCCCTAAAGATAACGCGTACTGATATCGACGCTCGAACGCTTCCCTATCGCTTCGTAGTTCGCCATCAGCCAGTCCTCCGCGCACTGCCGGCCGCGGTCACGGAGGTCTACGAGGGCTCCCCACTCGGCATTGAGCTTGCTGGAGACGCTGAGGTTTCTCATCGTCTCGTCGTCGGATATCCCATGCACGAAGATGCGCTTGAGACCGAGGGAATTACCCGCCTCCGACTCAGTCAGTTGCGTCACGAAGGCGATTGCCCGCATCTCTCTGAGCAGCGACGAATTGAAGCTTATTTCGTTGATCCTGTTCAGGATTTCGGCCGCTGTCCGCGGCAGTTCCGTTCGCTCAAGCGGATTGATGTGCACCACCAGCACATCCGGCGTATCGCAGCCGTAGATCAGTGGGAAAATAGCCGGGTTCCCCATATAGCCGCCATCCCAATAGGCTTCGCCGTCGATTTCGACGGCCTGGAAGAGGAACGGCAGGCAGGCGGATGCCATCACCGAATCGATCGAGATCTCGTCGTTGGAAAAGACCTTCACCTTGCCGGAGCGCACATTGGTCGCGCAGATGTTCAGCTTGACCGGACAGCGGGACATTCGGATCGCCTCGAGGTCGATCGACTGCTCCAACACTTGGCGAAGCGGATTATAGTTCAGCGGGTTGAACTGATAGGGCGACAAGAGTCGCGTTACCATGTCGAAAATGACAAAGGCCGGCGAAAACTCCAATGATTTCGACCCGGTCATGCGGTCGAGCAGGCTCGGCTGCAGCGGACTGAAGGCGGCCGCATGGCTGATGCGGCGCCAGAAATTGGCGAGCGCCCTTTGCGCGCCACTCCGTCCGCCTTCCGCGAGCCCATAGGCCAGGACAGCGGCGTTCATTGCCCCGGCGCTGGTCGCAACGATGCCTTCGAAAAACAGGTTAGGCTCGTCGAGCAGCCGGTCGAGGACGCCCCAGGTGAATGCGCCATGCGCACCGCCACCCTGAAGTGCGAGGTTAATCGTCCGCGGCGGCCGCCTCTCGGCCATGGAGGACCTTTCCTGGTCCTCTCGAGCTGGCATGTCCACTTTGGCGTGCTTGTTCATGGCTCTCCTCCTCTTCGCATGTTGAAATCAGTGGGCCGTCCATCCCCCATCGACAGGGATCGCCGTGCCGGTTATCGAGGCCGCCGCGGTGCTGCACAGGAAGACGCTCAGCGCCCCCATTTCTTCGACTGTTGCGAAACGCTTCGTCGGCTGGTTCTTCAGGAACACGTCTCGGATTACGGAATCGCGAGCGACACCGTGGGACTTTGCCTGGTCGTCGATTTGCTGCTCGACCAGCGGCGTCCACACATAGCCGGGACAGATCGCATTCGCCGTAACGCCGAACTCGGCACCTTCCAGGGCCACGACCTTGGTGAGTCCGACGAGACCATGCTTCGCCGCCACATAAGCTGATTTAAACGGAGATGCGACGAGTCCATGAGCGGAGGCGACGTTGATAATCCGGCCGTACCCGCGGGCCCGCATCTGCCCATAGGTCGCCTGGACGAGATGAAAGGCGGCGGAAAGGTTGATAGAGAGGATCGCGTCCCACTTGGCCTCGGGGAATTCGGCGATCGGGGCGACATGCTGTATACCGGCATTATTGACGACGATATCCACCTGTCCGAAGCGGGCGCCGGCGCGCTCGACCATCATCCGGATCGCCTCCGGCCTCGACATGTCGGCGCTGTCATAGGCGACGTCGACGTCGTTCTCCTCCGCCATCTCGGCCCGCTGCCGCTCAATCTCGGCCGGGTCACCGAACCCATTGAGCATCACTGCCGCGCCCGCCTTGGCCAGCGCCTGGGCGATGCCTAGACCAATGCCGCTGGTGGAGCCGGTCACAATGGCGCTGCGGCCATCGAGCGTTCTGCGCCCGAGCATTGCATCGGTTTCAACGTCGGTACTCTTCAGCATGTCCACGTCTCCTCAAGTTCGGCCAAAGGGCCTTTTCCGGGAGAGAATGGCGCTGTATTCATTTCAACTGAAATGCCACTGTGCTATGAATTCGATAGGTGAATTGCATTGGCGATGACGACGCGTGCGTAGGAAGTTCGTTGCCTCGACTTCTGCACTCCGCGGCGTCAGGGATTGATGGCGTGTCGCTAGCAACGCTTTGAAGTGTTCCTTTTAGCTTCGGGGTCCGATCCGAAGGAATTGCCGTAGAAAGTCTTCCGGGGGGGACAGGTATGGACATTCACCATGTTCGCTATTTCCTGGCAGTCTGCGAAACGCGCAACTTCACGCGGGCGGCCGAGAATTGCCATGTGACTCAGCCAGCGTTGAGCCGCGCTGTTCAGCAGCTCGAGGACGAAGTCGGTGGGCTTTTGTTCCGACGCGAGCGCAACCTCACCCATCTGACCGACCTTGGAAACTTGCTGCGGCCTCGCTTTCAGTCGATCGTGGACGAGTTATCGGGGGTTCGGCAGGAGGCCTCGCGTTTCCTCTGTCTCGAGGATGCTCATGTGAAGGTCGGCATCATGTGCACGATCGGGCCGCGCCGCTTCACCGGCCTGCTCAGCGACTTCAACATACGGCACCGCGGCATTCAGCTCCAACTTGTCGAAGGCGTGCCGACCAAACTTTCCGAACTGCTTGAGGCCGGAGAAATCGACGTCGCCATCATGGCGAGCAGTGACCAGTTCCCCGAGCGTTTCGACGTGACGCCGCTGTTTCGCGAACGGTTCATGCTCGCGTTTCCCGCCGGTCATCGCCTCTGTCAGTATGATGCCATACCGATCACGGCGATCGACGGCGAGATCTACCTCAGGCGGGTGAACTGCGAATACTGGGACTATCTGTCGGACCTTTGCGACTCGTTCGGAGTGAAGACCCGGGTTTCCTATTCGAGCGAGCGTGAGGACTGGATTCAGAACATGGTGGCCGGTGGCCTCGGGATCTGCTTCATTCCCGAATACAGCGCAGTCATTCCTGGACTACAGGTGCGCCCCGTTGCCGAACCGGAGGTCACGCGGGAGGTATGTCTTGTCACCGTCGCCGGTCGGCGGTTCTCCCCGGCCGTCGCCACCTTCGTCGGCGCGGTGAAGTCTTACGGCTGGGCGGCACCGCATTCCGGCATCGACATGCGGCGCACCCCCGACGCCCATGCCGATGCGCCCCCTCTGCCGCAATAGCTCTGGGCTATGGAAATCAAAAGCAGGCGGCATTTCTTTGCCGGCCAAATATCCCGCAATCTCCTTGTGTCCGCCGGAATATCTCCGGCGTGATCGACAAAGGAGAACCCCACATGCCCCGAAAGCTCATTTCAGGAAACCTGCCCTTGACGGTCGCTGCAACGCTCGGCCTCTTCGCCTCCACCAGCGCGGCGATGCCCGCTTTTGCCGGGGAATGCCCTACCGATCAGGTGACGGCAAGGGCCATGGAACCAGGCGCGACTGCCCCGCAAGGCGTAACCGACGACGTCCTCGCCTCGATTGACCTCTCGTCGAAGGGTGGTGACTGGAAGGGAAATGCGCTTAGGTTTCGCAAGCTCGTCGTCCAGCCGGGCGGCGTCGTGCCGTGGCATTCGCATGAGGCACGACCCGCCAACATATTGATCGTCGAAGGCTCGATCACCGAATATCGCAGCACCTGCAAGGTCCCGATCGAGCACAAGGCTGGCGAAGTCACCGCCGAATTCGGCGGCCTTGCCCACTGGTGGAAGAACAACGGCTCGAAGCCCGCCGTGCTCTATTCGGCCGATATCCTGCCGCCAATGGCCGAGCACGCCGACACCATGTGAGCCAAGCCAACGATCGCACATCATTTCAATCCGGACGTTTCCGGCCGCTGGCGGGAAACGTCCCCGTTTCCGGAGAAAGGTGATGAACCTAGATCAGGCCTCACTGCCGACGCCCCTATCCGTTCTCTCGACCCCGGCAGCCGACCGTTGGCACTTCGGCGTCATTGCACTCATCGCGTTCCTGACCCTCGTCGATCTCTTCGCTGCTCAGGCCATACTTCCGTCCCTGCAGAGAGAGTTCGAGGTGAGCCGCGCCACCATGGGCTTCGCGGTGAACGCCAGCACGTTCGGCATGGCGGCTGCAGGTCTTGCGGTCGGCATCTTCGGGCGCAACCTGGACCGGCGAAACGGAATCTGGATCAGCCTCGCACTGCTTGCGGTTCCGACCGTCTTGCTCTCGACCACCCGGGACATCGCGATCTTCGCTGCCTTGCGGGTCGCGCAGGGCCTGTGCATGGCCACCGCATTCACCCTTACCATGGCCTATCTCGCCGAACACTTCCCGGCCGAGCGGGCAACCGGAGCTCTCGCGGCATATGTCACCGGCAATGTCGCCAGCAACCTCTTCGGCCGCATTCTCTCGGCGGCAGTTGCCGATCTCGGCGGATTGTCGATCAACTTCCAGATCTTCGCGCTTCTCAACCTGGCGGGCGCGGCCCTCGTCTGGACGACATTGAGTCGGACGAAGCGCATGATGCCGGACCGACGCAGGCGAAGCAGGAGCGGAAACTTGCTCTCGGTGCTCGGTAATCGACGCCTGCACAGCGTGCTCGCCATCGGATTCCTGATCCTGTTCGTCTTCATAGGGACTTACACCTATGTCAACTTCCGTCTCGTCGAGCTCGGGCTATCGCCGATGCAGCTCGGCCTCGTCTACTTCGTTTTCCTGCCGTCGCTCTTCACCACTCCGCTGGGCGGGCTAATCTCGCGCCGTCTCGGCGCCGCAGCCGGCATCGTGCTCACGCTGCTTCTCGCCGTCCTCGGGTTGGTCGCCCTTATCAGCAGCAATCTCATCGTGGTGCTTGGGGGCCTCGCTCTGGTCGCAGTCGGCACCTTTCTCGCGCAAGCGCTGGCGACCAGCCAAGTCAGTCGCATCGCTGACGCGGAGAAGGCGGCAGCAAGCGGCGCCTATCTGGCCTCCTATTACACCGGCGGGCTCTTCGGCAGCCTGGTGGTCGGCAAGATCTACGATCTTTTCGGATGGAACACCTCAGTCCTGGTGCTCGTCGCGATGCTCGTTTTCGCCATGCTTTCCGCCGTGCCACTGCGCGCCATGAGGCCCGGTTATCGAAATGGACAACAGACGGCATTATCAAATCGCAGCGGCCGACCGCATCCTTGAGACAGCCCGTTTGGGGCAGTAAGAGGAGCTAGGAAATGATGAAGGTTAGCAAGTCAGTACGGTCAGCCGCCCTAATTGCAGCCACGATCACGGTGTCAGCCCAAATGTCCACGGCCAAGGCCGGGGACAGCGAAGGCATCGTCACCGTAAAGAGCCGCTATTCGATCAGCGAGACGGTCAACCGCATCAAGCGCAGCGTCGCGGAAAAGGGCATCACCCTCTTCGGCGTCATCGATCAGGCTGAGCTCGGCAACGCCGCCGGGAACAAGGTGCGGCCTTCGCGCTTGGTGATGTTTGGCAATCCGGCGCTCGGCACGACCTTCATCACCGCGAATCCCCTCGCCGGCCTCGACTGGCCAGTCCGGGTCCTCGTCTATCAGGCGAAGGACGGATCCGTCTACGCGGCGTACACAGACTTCGACTGGATCGCAAAACGCCATCAAATACGAAGCAGGAATCGCGAGTTCGCCATGGGATCCGAGGTGATCCAGGCAGTCACTGGCAGTGTGAAGGAGTAGAGCCGGAAAAGGCGAGGCGCCCACCCCTCTCCACCCAACAGGGTGGGCGTCCTGCCACACCGCGCGAAATGCCTAATCGGATCCCCGTCCGACTACAAACAAGCTAACGTGAGGCCGATCGCTGTCTGCATCGTGCTTGGACTGATGCATTTAATCGGCAGCGTTGTTCTGTATTTCACTCATTGATCTATGTGCACGCGGCGATAAGCCAGAGGGCCACCCATATTCGTCCGGTGAGGTCGATTGTTGCGGAAATAGCGGTATCGCCTCGCAGTCGCCAAATTGGTACTCAATTCGAAAGCGGCGCGGAAAATTTTCGCCACTGAGGGCGACGGTGGGGGCCGGGGAACACTAGTCGCATTAGGCTGCCGCCTTCAAGAAGTCGAGGGCGGGAACGGCGCGCTTCGGATCGATTTCGTAAGTCTCGGCGGTTACGACCCCTTGCACGACGAAGGGGTCGGCGGCGATACGCGCATCGTACAGATTACGGCTTTCGCCATGAGCGAGGATTGCGCCGCCCGCGGTGGGCTGAAGGGAGCCCACGCAGAGAAACACGCCATCGGCAAAGCCCTGCGCGATCCAGTCGTTGTGTGCCGCCATGAATTTCGGCGCCGCGGTACGGTTCTTTGCGAATCTCAGGAAAGTGACGAACATCGGTGCTCCTCGGTCAAGTGGATTGCGAAAGGTCCGGTATGGACGCTAGCCAGCGTTCGATCCCGGCCACCTCGTTGCGGATGAATGCCTCGTCCTTGAAGGCGGTCGCCATCACCGCCACCCCTTGCGACCAGGCCAGAAGATGCAGCGCCAGCGTCTCTGCCCGATCAAGGGCGCCAAGTTCACGGATCTGTCCGGCGAGCCAGTCGCGGAATAGGCCGAAGATTTCGGTCGCGCGGCCCTGCGCGGCATGGTCGAGCTTGGCGAGTTCAGAACAAAGTGTTCCGGCTGGGCAGCCGAAATCCATGATCCGCTTTCGGTTGGCGATCAGCATATGAATGAAGGACAGTATGCGCACGCGCGGACCTTCGCCCTCGGCCTGCCAGCCGTCGAGCATTGCCCGTGTCCGCTCCATTCGGCGGGCAATCACGGCGTCCAGGATGTCGTCCTTGGTCTTAAAGTGGTGATAGAAATTCCCGCGTGAGATACCCACGGCTGCGGCGATGTCAGCAAAGGAGGTGGCCTCGAATCCGCTCTCGTAGAAGAGGGCGTCCGCCTCTTCGACAACCAAGTCGCGAGTTGACTGTGCTGGCATTTACCTGCGACGCCCTGTTTGACACATGAGAACTAGGACGATTGTCCTAGTTCTGTCAAGAGAACGTAAATCGAGAGCGGCTTCTTCCATCGGACTTCCCCTACCACCCGTTCTGCGACGGTGTTTGCGAATGCTTGGGTGATCAAGCTCTGCTTCTGGCGTTCTATAAAGCTGTTCGGCAGAACCACGCCGAAGGGCTGGCTCCCACCCAACCGAGACGATCGGAAGCCGGCAAAATGCCGCCCAGTCCGGGATGTCGACTCCTATCCCTCGCCTTGAGATCCCATCAGGGTGGATAACGGCCTGCACCGTGGCAGAGTGAGGGGGCTTTGTTCATGAAAATCACTTCCTTCTTGTGCTGGATTTCGTTTCGAGTGGATTGGGAAAACGGGAGCGGTCAGAGGCAAGCCTTCAATCGCGGGATCCTCCGGCGCCGGCCAGCTTGTCCGTCCAGCGTCGGAACACCGCGCTCGCATTGACTCCTCCGAAGCCGAAGCCGTTAGAGATCGCGTAGTCCATCTCCAATGGCCGCGCCTGGTTCGCCACGAAGTCGATTCCGGCGCCGGCCGGATCAGGAGCGCTCAAGTTGAGCGTCGGCGGGGCTATCTGCTCCCTAAGCGCCAGGATCGTGAAGATGGCTTCAAGCCCGCCGGCAGCTCCGAGCAGGTGTCCGGTCGCCGACTTCGTTCCGCTGACAGCTATGGCGGAGTCTGTACCGAAGACCCTCTTGATCGCCGCGATTTCCCCCAGGTCGCCGACTGGCGTCGAGGTCGCGTGCGCATTGAGGTGGCGAATTTCGCGCGGCGAGATTCCGGCCTGGGCAATCGCGATCTCCATCGCGCGACGCGCACCGTCGCCGTCCTCGGGACCGGAAGTGACGTGGTGAGCGTCCCCAGTCGTGCCGTAGCCGACGAGCTCGGCGAGCGGTTTCGCGCCGCGCGCAAGCGCGTGGCTCAATGCCTCGATGACCAGGATGCCGGCGCCTTCGCCCATGACGAAGCCGTCGCGCAACATGTCGAAGGGGCGCGAGGCCCGATCAGGCGCTTCATTGAAGCCGGTCGAAAGAGAGCGTGCCGCAGCAAAACCACCAAGGCTGACGACATTCATGCATGCTTCCGTGCCGCCGCACACCGCGATGTCGGCCTCATTGGCGCGGATAAGACGGGCCGCATCGCCGATCGCTTGAATGCCGGCCGCACACGCCGTCACCGGTGCGCCGATCGGCCCTTTGAAGCCGTAACGGATGGAAATCTGTCCCGCTGCCAGGTTCACCAGGAAAGACGGCACAGTGAACGGTGAAAGACGCCGGACACCGCGCTGATCAACCGTTCGCACCGCCTCAGTTATGGCCAGAAACCCGCCGATGCCGGAAGCGATGATCGTCGCGGTCCGGGCCTGGTCATCTTCCGAGCCCGGCTTCCATCCCGCCTGCGCAAGCGCCTCTTCTGCCGCCGCCAGTGCGAAGAGGATGAATCGGTCAACCTTGCGCTGATCCTTTGGGGCAAAGACGGTATTCGGATCGAAGCCCGCCTCGGGGTCTTCTTCCAGAGAGGGAACCATTCCACCGACCTTCGCCGGCAGGTCCCCCACGACATCGTCAGGAAGCCGTCGGATGCCCGAACGCCCAGATAAGAGCGTAGACCAGGAAGTCGTCACGTTGGATCCGAGGGGGCTGACTGCTCCCATGCCTGTGATAACGATACGACGCATGTGATCTCCAAACTGTCATTTTGTGCCATCCGTCTGCACGCCGTGCAGACGCTCGATCGGCGATTGCCGCTTATTTATTTGGCAATAGTCTCGGCCGAGTGATCTCGAGACCCAGTCCCACGGCCGGGCGGGCAAGGATCCGGGAAGGCAGCGTGCGAACGCGCGAGCAATGACGCCATTGGCGGGAAGTGGACATCTCACGCGTTTCTTGCGGAGGCGGCGATTCGCCGAACTTCGTCGGCGGCTGCCTCGAGAAAGCGCTGCGACATCGCTTCATCATTCAGGATACGAGAGATCGTCACGGCACCCACCATCAGCGACAGCATCGCCATGGCCTTGCCATAGGTCTTTGGGCTTTCCGCCTCCGGCATCAGTTCTTCGAGAATTTGAAGATGCGCTTGGATGCCGTCCTGGAACGGGGCTCTCACTTCCTCGGCTTGACGCGCCGCATCAGCACCAAGCGCCACCAACGGGCAACCGTCGCTCTTCTCTTCGCGATGCCCCATCGATAGGTAGAGCTCAATAACGGCCTCGAGGGGCTCAGGGCTTGCAGCAGCAACAGCCGACCATCTTCGGGTAGCGTGCTCCATCGCTCGCCTCGATGCCTGTGCCGCAAGATCGTCCTTGGATTCGAACTGCTTGTAGAATCCGCCTTGTGTCAGGCCGGCACCCTTCATCAGATCCTTGAGCCCAATGCCATCAAAGCCGTGCTCTCGAAAAAGCCGGCTCGCCGCATTGATGACCGCTTCGCGATTTGCCTCAGCCTGTGCTCGACTAACTCTCATGATCGACCTCAGATTAGATTTCACTTGACATCTATATCATGGTTAGATTTAGATCGCAATCTAATAGAGGCGACGCCCGTCAACAAGGGTCATCTGACATGAAGCGCAAATTTCTTCTCACATCGATCGGCCTTGTGGCTGCAGCCGGTGGCGCGGCGTATGCGTTCGTTTTCGAACCGCCAGCAGGCGACGCGGAGGCCGCGGATCCCCGCGTCGCTTCGCCACTTGTAAGGGTGGTGGAGGCGACGAAGCCGAAAAGCGCCGAGCGAGCCTTTACAGGTACGATCGCCGCGCGGGTTGAGAGCAATCTTGGTTTCCGGGTGCCGGGCAAGATCGTTCAGCGCCTCGTGGATATCGGTGAACAGGTGAAGGCGGGCCAGGCGCTCCTGCGGATCGATGAGACCGATCTACAACTTGCCCTCACCGCCAAGCGCAACGCTGTCGCTGCAGCACGCGCTATCCTGGTTCAGGCGCGTGCGGACGAGAGGCGCTACGCTGTTCTCGTGAAGAACGGACTGGCGGCAACGCCACAGCGTTACGAGCAGGCGAAGGCGGCGCTCGACACCGCGACGGCACAGCTCGCCGCCGCGGAAGCGGAAGCGAGGGTCGCGGAGAACGAGGCGACCTATTCTGTCCTGGCGGCGGATGCGGATGGAACGGTGGTCGAGACGCTCGGGGAGCCGGGGCAGGTTGTCTCCGCCGGTCAGACGGTGGTTAGACTTGCCCACGCCGGTCCCCGCGAGGCCGTTATCGCACTTCCCGAGACGCTCCGGCCGGCGATCGGCTCGGTGGCCGGGGCCAGCCTGTATGGGGGCGACGAGCGTCGCTACACGGCACATCTGCGGCAGTTATCGGACTCCGCCGATCCCAGGACCCGTACCTACGAGGCCCGCTATGTGCTCGACGGCGGGTCCGCGGCAGCACCGCTCGGCGCCACGGTTACCATTCGGATTGCAAACCAGGCGAGCCAGCCGGAGGTCCAGGTGCCGCTGGGAGCGGTGCTCGACGATGGCGAGAGGACTGGCGTTTGGGTGGTGGATAGCGCCACCTCGATCGTACACTTTCGGCCCGTCAAACTTGTTCGCGTGACCAGCGAGGCCGCCATGATCTCTGGATTGAACTCTGGCGATCCGATTGTTTCGCTTGGCGCGCATCTCCTGCAGGAAGGCGCTCGCGTCAGGATTGCCCCTGAGTGGAGTAACTGATGATGAGCCTCAATCTTTCCGCGATCGCCGTTCGCGAACGGGCTGTCACCCTGTTCTTCATCCTCCTGCTGGTGGCCGCCGGTGCCTACGCCTTCCTCATGCTTGGACGGGCAGAGGATCCCAACTTCACCATCAAGACCATAACGGTCACGACGGCATGGCCGGGCGCGACGGCACGCGAGATGCAGGACCTCGTCGCCGAACCGCTGGAGAAGCGGCTTCAGGAGCTGACCTGGTACGACCGGGTGGAGACGACCACACGGCCAGGCTATGCGTATATGACGGTCACGCTGAAGGACAGCACACCGCCGTCCGTCGTGCAGGAGGAGTTCTACCAGGCCCGCAAGAAGCTCGGGGATGAAGCCCGCAAGCTGCCATCCGGCGTCTTCGGCCCCTTCGTCAACGACGAATATTCGGACGTGAGCTTCGCCCTTTATGCGCTGAAGGCCAAGGGCATGCCGATGCGTGAGCTGGCCAGGCAGGCCGAGGTGATCCGACAGGATCTCCTTCACGTGCCCGGCGTCAAGAAGATCAACATCCTCGGTGAACGTCCCGAACAGATCTTCGTCGAGTTTTCCTATGCCAAACTGGCGACCCTCGGCGTGTCAGCACAGGATATTGTTGCCGCCTTGCAGCGGCAGAACACTGTCACACCGGCAGGCTCGATCGACACAAAGGGACCGCAGGTCTTCATCAGGGTCGACGGCGCTTATGACAGTGTCCAGGCGATTGCCGACACACCGATCGCCGCTGCGGGGCGGACGCTGAAGCTCTCCGACATTGCCGAGGTCCGCCGCGGCTACGAGGATCCTGCCACCTACCTGATCCGGCGCCAGGGCGAGCCGACCATCATGCTGGCGGCTGTCATGCAGAAGGGCTGGGACGGTCTCGCGCTCGGCAAGGCGCTGGAGGATAGGACTGCGGCGATCGCACAGGGACTGCCGCTCGGCATGACGCTCGACAAGGTGACCGACCAGGCCGTCAACATAACCTCGGCGGTCGACGAATTCATGATGAAGTTCGCCATGGCGCTCGGCGTGGTGCTGGTGGTGAGCCTGCTCAGCCTGGGCTGGCGCGTCGGCATCGTCGTGGCGGCTGCCGTCCCGCTGACGCTTGCGGTCGTCTTCCTCATCATGCTGGAAACCGGCCGGTTCTTCGACCGCATTACGCTCGGCGCCCTCATCCTGGCGCTCGGCCTTCTCGTGGACGACGCCATCATCGCCATAGAGGTGATGGTGGTGAAGATGGAAGAGGGCATGGACCGCATCAAGGCGGCTGCCTATGCGTGGAGCCACACTGCCGCGCCAATGCTGTCGGGGACACTCGTGACGATCGCCGGCTTCCTGCCGGTGGGCTTCGCGCGCTCGACCGCCGGCGAGTACGCCGGCAACATCTTCTGGGTGGTGGGCTTCGCCCTCATCGTCTCCTGGATCGTCGCGGTGGTCTTCACGCCCTACCTCGGCGTCAAGATGCTGCCCGCGGTCAAACCGATCGAAGGCGGGCACGAGGCGATTTACAACACACCGAACTATCGGCGTCTGCGACGGCTCATCACCTTTGCGGTGCGCCACAAGTTTCTGACCTGCGCCATTGTCGGCATTGCCTTCGCGCTTTCTGTAGTCGGCATGGGCGCCGTCAAACAGCAGTTCTTCCCGACGTCCGACCGCCCGGAGGTGCTGGTGGAGGTTCGCCTGCCGCAAGGCACCAGCATTGAGACGACGACGGCGACCGTCGAGAAGCTCGAAAACTGGCTGGACGAGCAGCCTGAGGCCAAGATTGTCACGAGCTATGTCGGTCAGGGCGCTCCCCGCTTCTTCTTTGCGATGGCACCGGAGCTGCCTGACCCCGCCTTCGCCAAGATCGTCGTGCTGACGCCCGACGCGGAGGCGCGCGAGGCTTTGAAGCATCGGCTGCGCGAAGCCGTGTCACAGGGCCTTGCACCTGCGGCCTATGTACGCGTCACCCAGCTTGTGTTCGGGCCGTACACCCCGTTCCCGGTCGAGTTTCGGGTGATGGGACCTGATCCCGCCCAGCTATACAGCATTTCCGAGAAGGCCCTCGACATCATGCGCGGCGTCCGGGACGTGCGGCAGGCCAACCGCGATTGGGGCAATCGCACGCCTGTTCTCCGCTTCATCCCGGATCAGGAGCGACTGAACCTCATCGGCCTCTCGCCGGCCGAGGCGGCCCAGCAACTGCAGTTCCTCCTCAGCGGTATCCCCGTTACGCAGGTGCGCGAGGACATTCGCAACGTTCCGATCGTCGCACGCAGCGCCGGCGGCGAGCGGCTGGATCCGACGCGTCTGGCGGATTTCTCGCTGATGAGCCGCGACGGCCGCCCGATTCCGCTGGACCAGATCGGCCACTCGGAAATCCGTCTGGAAGAGCCGATCCTGAAGCGCCGCGATCGCACGCCCGTCATCTCGATCCGCTCGGACATCAATGAGGCGACCCAGCCTCCGGAGGTCTCCAAGCAGATCATGACCGCCCTTCAGCCGCTGATCGCATCGCTCCCGGCCGGCTATCGCATCGAGCTGGGTGGATCGATCGAGGAGGCTGGCAAGGCGAATACCGCGCTGGGCAAGGTTTTCCCGGCCATGATTGCCGCCATGCTGATCGTCATCATGCTGCAGGTGCGATCCTTCTCGACGATGGCCATGGTCATGCTGACGGCACCGCTTGGCCTTGTCGGCGTCGTGCCGATGTTGCTCACCTTCAATCAGCCCTTCGGCTTCAACGCCATTCTGGGCCTGATAGGACTGGCGGGCATCCTGATGCGCAATACGCTGATCCTGACCGAACAGATCAAGGAGAACCGTGCTGCCGGCCTTGATGACTATCACGCCGTCATCGAGGCCACGGTGCAACGCACGAGGCCCGTGATCCTGACCGCACTTGCCGCCGTGTTGGCCTTCATTCCCCTCACACATTCCGTCTTCTGGGGATCGATGGCGTATACGCTGATCGGCGGCACGGGGGTCGGCACGGTGATGGTCCTGCTCTTCCTTCCGGCGCTCTACGCCGCGTGGTTCAGGGTCAAGCCGACTGCAGATGAGATCCATGAGGATCCGACAGAGGAACTGGAAGTGTGCCCAGCAATGGCGGCCGAGTAGGGCTGGGTCGTCGTGCGGACACAGTGCAAGGTCTCGCGCGCTGGCCCTGCCTGGACACACGCAAAGCCGGTTGCACGATCTTGCCGCTACAGATTCACAGTGAGCCCGGTAGATCCGATTCACCGGTTCTGGAGAAAACCATGGATCTTCTGGTCCGAACGGGAATTGATTCCGACGAGGTACGCGCGCGCATCCTGGAAGTGGCGGAGGAGCACTTTCGCCGTATCGGCTACGCTAAGACGTCCGTGGCCGATATTGCCTCCGAACTCGGCATGAGCCGCGCGAACGTCTACCGTTTCTTTCCCTCGAGGGAGGCAATCAAGGAGTCCATCTGCAGGCGGGTCTTGAACGGTACCGTTGAGGTCGCCTTTACGATCGCACGCAGGAGCGCGCCGCCCTTGGAGAAGCTCGAGGAGCTCCTGACCGCCGTTCACCACCACAACAAGACGAAACTGCTCAACGACAGGCGCATGCATGACCTGATTGTAACGGCCATGCGGGAGAACCGGCCGGTCATCAAGGCGCATACTGAGCAGATGGTGACGATCTTAGAGGTAATCATCCGCGAGGGCATTGAAACGGGCGAGTGCGAGGTGGAAGATCCCGCCGAAGCGGCGCGCGCAGTCAAGACCGCGTTCATGCCGTTCTTCCATCCTATTCTGATCGAGCACTGCCTTCGACACGGCGAAGACACCGAAGCGGGCCTGCGTGAGCAGATCCGGTTCATCCTAAAAGCGCTCGGTAGGTCGGACGATGCCCGCTGACCAGCCGGATGCGGACCTAGTCTTAGTCTAAGTCTAAGTGCAAGGATCGCCTGCAGGAAGGGCGGCAGAACATCGAGGCTGGAGCACCGGCGCGTAATTCGCCGAGCTGCGCGCCCTCCTGGGACCTACCAATGACGATCCACTCACCAGAGTGGCCAGTGTGTTCGCCGGCTGCGCCAATTCTCACAATGCCCCGTAGCACAAATTCATGATCCATTAACCAACTGAATTAACGCTTATAATCTCACAAACGGAATGAACTCGGCCCAATGTCACCCAGACGGCGATTTTCGCGTCGCATCACTATCGATAGGGCCCCAGGATCGACAGTGATGGATTTGAGCCTGTTTTCTTACCGTTTGCGGCGCCTTTGCTGCTACTCTGAGGCGGATCCTCAAGATGGAGCCTGTCCCAAACGACGTCCCGACCGCGCCTCCAACCCTTGATTTCGCCTCACTAGTAATCAATATTAATCACTGTGATTGATATTGAATCGGCAGGGGCCAAATATGGAAACGAAGGTGCTGACGGCGCACGTACCACTGCCCCTCGCCGAGAAAGTCGATCAGATCGCGGCACGGCTTGAGCGCTCGCGCGGGTGGATCGTCAAGCAGGCGCTGACCGCCTGGGTCGATCAGGAAGAGGAGCGCCGACGCTTGACTCTGGAAGCGCTTGCCGACGTCGACGCTGGCCGCGTTATCGATCACCAGGCCGTCCAGGCCTGGGCCGACAGTCTAGATGATGACAAGCCGCTACCCTTGCCGCTGTGACGAAGCTTGAGTGGACGAGTAAGGCAGTCGCCGATCTAGGGCGCCTCTATGATTTCCTGGCACCGGTAAATCGGCAAGCTGCGGCTCGTACTGTGCAATCGTTGACGAGCGCTCCAGCACGCCTGCTCGAACAACCGCGCATCGGCGAACGGCTGGAGGAATTCGACCCTCGAGAGATTCGGCGAATTCTCGTTGGCCATTACGAAATACGGTATGAGATTCGGCGGTCGACGATCTCCGTGCTGCGGCTTTGGCATACGCGTGAAGGCCGTTAGGAAAGCGCCAGTCGGAAAGGCGTTCATGTGGCAAAGGGAATCCTGTGACAATCGGCGAGGATGCGATCCTGCGCCGCGCCGAGGACTCGACGCGCTCGACGCCATCCTGCCGTTCGACCGTCGCGACCAGCTCGCCGAACTACCTACTGACGACGACGTCGCCACGCTCAAGTATCTCGCCGACGAGGGTATGGGCGAACACGTTGCGGGCGCTTGCCTCGGATTTGGGCTATCTCGAGGCCTGGCGCCAACTGGCGACGGGCGCCCCCCTCCCCTGGCCGGCGCCGGAATCGCTGCTCCTGAAATTCGTTGCCCACCATCTCGGGATCCGGTCAAGCGTGCCGACGATCCGGCCCACGGCAATGCCGGCGGAGGTCGGGGCCGAATTGCGCGCCGAACGCCTGCTCAGGGCCTGCGGCCCGCACGCACCGGGCACGGTGCGCCGGCGGCTGACCATCTGGTCGATCCTGACGCGTTGGCGTGGCCTGACCGGCGCTTTAGTTCCTCGAAACATGCGCCAGCGATCGGCTGGTGGGCGTGCGTGATCGGGCCCTGCTTATAACCGCGTTTGCCTCCGGCGGCGGCCGCCGGTCGGAAGTGTCGGGACTGCGGGTCGAAGATCTTGTTGACGAGGAACCGGTGCGCGCCGATCCGGCCGACAAGAACTCCCCTTCTCTCCCTTGACTCAGTATTCACCTCGGCCACACGAAGACGACCATTTGCGACGACCAGCGAGCATGTGCTGCTGATCGGCCGGCCAGTGACCGCCTTGAAGCAGTGGCTGGCGGAAGCAGCGATCAAGGGTGGGCCGGTGTTCCGGCGCATCGATCAATGGGGCAATGTCGACCGGCGGGCGCTGACGCCGCAATCGGTCAACCTCGTCCTCAAGGCTCGCGCCAAACAGGCCGGGCTCGATCCGAAGCTGTTTTCGGCGCATGGGTTGAGGTCGGACTATGTGACGGAACCTGCCCATCGTGACATTCCACTGCCGGAGGCGATGCAGCAGTCGCGGCACAAGTCGGTGACGCAGGCGGCGAGCTACTACAACAACGCGGAACGGACGAGCGGCCCGGCTGATCGTCTAGGCGAGACTACGCGCCGAACAATGTATCGGCTCGCCTCTCAAACGACTGCCATTCTTCAGGCTCCGCTTCCGGCTCCGAAGTATCGTTCCGGTCAGCGGCCGATGCTGCCCTACCCCACGCTTCAGCACGCTGCATCAGCGACACCATCTCTCCCTTCAAGCGATACGAGCGTTGCAGGTCGGCGGCGTGCTCAGCGTTCTGGCGGGGATCGTAGAACACGCCGATCGCCGCGCCGGCTGCCTGCCGTGCCGCCTCCAATTGTTCTTTCAAGCTCTCCAACTCGGTTTTCGCTGCAAAATACTGTTTCATCACCGCTATCAGCTCGCGGTCACTGGCGCTGATTTCCACGATCCCTCCTCCTTGGAATTCCTCTTTGCGGGCATTGAGCAATAAGAATGGCAGAATCCGGATAGAGTTCCTGTGAAAACGACAAAAGCCCGGCGCGGGAGGAGGTGCGCCGGGCTCCGATAAGTGACCGACAGCCTGGGAGAAAACTGCTGTCCGTCGGATCGAAGCGATTCGGGAGGAGATGAATCGCCTCGATACTTCGAACGTGGTATCGCGGGGCAACATATTCAAGAGCGTTCACGCCGCGGCCGAGTGCAGCATTGTTACCAGTCGCTGAATGCTTCACACGGAAAAGGCCGAGTTGACCCCGGCCTTTCCAAGGCTCGCGTCTGAGGAATCGGTTAGGCCTGCAAATTGTCCGCCGACATCTTGCCGGACTTACGATCCGCCACCAGCTCGTAGGTGATCTTCTGACCATCCTTCAACTCCCGCAGGCCCGCCCGCTCCACTGCGGAAATGTGTACGAAGACATCGGCGCCGCCGTCGTCGGGCTGGATGAAACCAAAGCCTTTTGTTGCGTTGAACCATTTTACTGTACCCGTTGCCATAGCGTCTTCCCTTGATCCTGGCCTGCCGAACCCTTTGCCGGTCAGGCTCGTCATATGCGGCAGCACAGATAGACCGTTCTGGATTCGACGGAAAGCCGAATTATTGGCGGAACGGAAGTTGGGACGGGTGGCGGCTAGTCATCTTACCGTCTAACGGCCCTCAGTCCGTTTGCCTTTCCTATCTCTGGTTTTGGAAACGGTGCTCGTTTTCAGCGGCTTCGCGCTGTCTGGCTGCTTCTTCACCGCGGATTTTGGCGTCTTTTTCGCTTTGGTAGCAATTGCAGGTTCGTGGGGTTCGCCAAGAACCGCAGCATTTTCCAGCACCTCTGCCCCATTGATTTTTCCTGACTCAAGTTCGTTCGCAGCCTGAAACCAATACTTGAGACCATCATCCTCCGGTCGCCCTGCTCTCTCCCACAGCTCATAGGCCCGCTTCCTGATCAGTTCTTCCTTGTCCGTCTTCATGACAACGCTCCTTGTCGACTGAGGTGGGAAACGGCGGCGGGCGGCTGTGAAGCCTGATTTCGTGCTGATGATGAATTTAAGGCGGATGGCCCATCCTCGCAATCGCCACTAGTTTTTTGCGCGTTGCTTCAGGCGAATACTGACCGGACGTCCTTCGGTTTGTTGGACTTCAAACTGGTTTGTCTTGCGAATGAGATCGCTGAGCTTTCGGAACCCGAAGGTGCGCGAATCAAAGTCCGGCGCCAAATTGAGCAATTGCTTGCCCACCGCGCCAAGATTGACCCAGCCGTCGTCGGTTTCCTCTTGGGCAAGAACCTTTTTGATCAACGGCACAGCGGCGCTCGCCGGTTGCAAGGACTTTCCGGCCGACGCGGCGCTCTGATCGTCTTTCAATGCGCCCGGAAGAAGATTCTCGGTGTAGAAGAACCGACGGCAGGCCTGGCGGAAACTCTCCGGAGTTTTCTGTTCGCCAAAGCCAAAGACGTCGATGCCCTGCTCGCGGATACGTGCGGCAAGGCGCGTGAAATCACTATCGGAAGAGACGAGGCAGAAGCCATCAAAGCGGCCGCTGTGCAAAAGATCCATGGCGTCTATCACAAGCGTGATATCGGAAGCATTCTTCCCTGTCGTGTAGGCGAACTGCTGTTGCGGGATGATGGCATGTTTCGCGAGCACCTCCGCCCAGGCTTTGGAACGCGTGCCCGAGAAGTCGCCATAGATCCGACGGACGCTGGCTTCGCCGATCTTTGCAACCTCTTCGAACAACCCGTCGACAATCTTTGCCGAGGTGTTGTCGGCATCGATGAGAACAGCGAGGCGTGGTGATCGTGACTCAGACGGCATGCGACGTTCCTTTCCTCCAATTCGGACTTAGCTTAGCAGCCGCTCCGCAATCGGCCTATCCAGCTTTCATGTCCGCACTCTTACTTTGCCCGCATCAGGGCTAGCTGCCGGCCGAGTTGATATGGCCTGCCTTTCCAATAATGCAGCCGACGGCAAATGTGGTGCTCCCCAAGCCCGTAACATCGTAAGGGATGGGCTGACGCCCGGCATCGGCCGCACCACGACAGCGGCTGTCATCGGGTCGGAAGTTGCCGTTCCCCGTCCCCCGTCCGGCCGGTAATCGCAAATTTGCCAGTCAAAAGGATGGGGAATTCGAATCCATGTGCCGCGCTGTGCCGCGCTCGAGAGGCCCTTATGCTGGAGGCCGAAAAACCCTGACAGCTGTCAGGCCTGACAGCTGTCAGGGTTTTGATATTCCGGTTCCCATTCACCCCACCTGTTTGTCACTTTGCCTATCTGCTCTCAGAAGCGCCATGAGAACCGGCCCAAGCGAGAATTCGCCGCGCGTCGCCTTGCGTGTGAGCTCCCGGAGATATCCGCCCGGTGAATTGATATGCCCGCCGCGCTCGAGGATACAGGCAATCGCCGCCGCCGCATTTTTCCGGCCTCATCACCTCGCAGGCCTCCTGATAGGCCGACGGGCTGACGCCCAGCATTGACCGGACCACCACCGCGGCCGACATAAGCAGGACATCTCTTTGTCAAGACGGGCTGCTGCGCGCCAATTCGGGCCAATGCGCTTTTCCCGCACCGCAGCAATTTCATGCGCGGCGCGTCTATGTTACGAAGGCGGGGCCGGCCCTGCCGGGGGACGCAGAAAGACACGAGGGACCATGGCGGCACGCCAGCGCATCATTCCCGTTCGACGAGAATACAATCGCTGGGTCGCCAACCAGACGCTCGAAGACTATGCCCTGCGCTTCACCGCCAAGAGCGCGCGGCGCTTTTCCTCCGAGCGCATCTCGCAGACGGCGATCGGCGCCATCTCCTTCCTGGCGCTGGAGGCGATCGGCGGCGCCATCACGATGTCCTACGGGACCACCAATGCGATCGTCGCGATCCTTGTCGCGAGCGTGATGATCCTGCTGGTCGGTTGGCCGATCAGCCGCTATGCCATCCGCCACGGCGTCGACATCGACCTTCTGACGCGCGGCGCGAGCTTCGGCTATATCGGCTCGACGATCACCTCGCTCATCTATGCGAGCTTCACCTTCATCCTCTTCGCGATCGAAGCGTCGATCATGTCCGGGGCGCTGGAATTGGCGCTCGGCGTGCCGCTGTGGATCGGCTACATCGTCAGCGCCGTCATGGTGATCCCGCTGGTGACCCACGGCGTGCGACTGATCAGCAAGTTCCAGCTCGTCACCCAGCCCTTCTGGATCGTCCTCAACATCCTGCCGTTTGCCTTCATCGCGCTTGCGGATTGGGAAAAGGTTGGCCTGTGGCTCGCCTATGCCGGCATCCACCACGCCTCCGGACCAGCCGGCACCGTCGCGCCCTTCGATCTCGTCGAATTCGGCGCGGCTTCCGCGGTAATCTTCGCGCTGATGGCGCAGATCGGCGAGCAGGTCGACTTTCTGCGCTTCCTGCCGCCGGACGGGCAGCGCAAGCTGCATCACCCCATCGCGGTGTTTCTCGCCGGCTCCGGCTGGGTGATCGTTGGCGCGCCGAAACTGTTGGCCGGCTCCTTTCTCGTCGTGCTCGCGCTCAGCGCCGGCGTGCCCTCGACCAGGGCCGCCGACCCGGCACAGATGTATTACACCGCCTTCGGCTATATCGTCCCGTCGGAGACGGCTGCGCTCATGCTGATGGTCGCCTTCGTCGTCGTCTCGCAGCTGAAGATCAACGTGATGAATGCCTATGCCGGGTCGCTCGCCTGGTCGAACTTCTTTTCACGGCTCACCCACAGCCATCCGGGCCGCGTCATCTGGCTGGTCTTCAACGTGGCGATCGCGCTGCTCCTGATGGAGCTCGGCATCTACCGTCTGCTCGAGGAGACGCTCGGCATCTTCTCGATCATCGCCATGGCCTGGCTCTGCACCATCTCAGCCGATCTCTTCGTCAACAAGCCGTTTGGCTTGTCACCCCCCGGCATCGAGTTCAAGCGCGCCCATCTCTACGACATCAATCCCGTCGGCCTCGGCACCATGGGGGTATCGGCGCTGCTGGCGCTCGCCGCGCATTTCGGCGCCATGGGCGAGGTTGCCGCCTCGCTCGCGCCTTATATCGCCCTCGTCACGGCCTTCGTCGTCTCGCCGCTCATCGCCTGGTGGACGGAGGGCAAGTTCTATCTCGCCCGCAAGCCGCGCAAAAGCTGGTTCCGCGAGAGCGAGATCACCTGCTCGATCTGCGAGCATCCGTTCGAACCGGAGGACATGGCCTGGTGCCCGGCCTATGCGGCGCCGATCTGTTCGCTCTGCTGCTCGCTCGACAGCCGCTGCCACGACATGTGCAAGCCGAAGGCGCGGCTGAACACGCAGATCTCCACCGTCGCCAAGGCTTTGCTGCCGGATATGGTCGTGGCGAAGCTCGCGACAAGGCTCGGCCGCTATGCGATTTCGGCGGTCATCTCGATCACCGGCATCGGCATAATCCTGGCGATGATCGCCCACCAGACGACCGCCGCCTCGCCGGAGACCGCAGCCGTCGTCGAGCGGACCATCGCCGTCGTCTTCTTCGTCTTCGCCATCCTTGCTGGCGTCGTCTCCTGGTTCTATGTGCTTGCCCACGACAGCCGCGTCGTGGCGGAGGAGGAATCCTCCCGCCAAAACACGCTGCTCCTGAAAGAGATCGCAGCCCATAAGAAGACCGACGCAGCGCTGCAGAACGCCAAGGAAGCGGCCGAATCTGCGAACCGCGCCAAAAGCCGCTACGTCGTCGGCTTGAGCCACGAGTTGCGAACGCCGCTCAACGCCGTGCTCGGCTACGCTCAGATCCTCGAACGCGACGAGACGATCCCGTCGTCGCGGCAGGGCGCGATCAAGGTGATCAAGCGCAGCGCCGACCATCTTTCGGGGCTGATCGACGGCCTGCTCGACATCTCCAAGATCGAGGCCGGCAAGCTGCAGGTCTATTCGAACGAGATCAACATTCACGACTTCCTCGACCAGATCATCGACATGTTCCGCCCGCAGGCGCAGGCCAAGGGCATCGGCTTCGAGCACAACCGGGCCGCCTCGCTGCCGCAATATGTGCGCACCGACGAGAAGCGGCTCCGGCAAATCCTCGTCAACCTGCTTTCGAACGCGGTGAAATTCACCGATCAGGGCCACATCCGCTTCGAGATCGCCTATCGCAGCCAGGTGGCGACCTTCACCATCGAGGATAGCGGCCGCGGCATCAGCGACAAGGACCTGCCGAAGATCTTCGATCCCTTCCAGCGTGGCGACGCGGAACACCGCATGCCCGGTCTCGGTCTGGGGCTCACCATAACGCGTCTGCTGACCCAGACGCTCGGCGGGGAAATCTCCGTCACCAGCGAAAAGAACAGGGGCACCGCCTTCAAGGTGCGGCTGATGC
This sequence comes from Sinorhizobium sp. BJ1, assembly GCF_002531555.1. Taxonomy (NCBI): domain Bacteria; kingdom Pseudomonadati; phylum Pseudomonadota; class Alphaproteobacteria; order Hyphomicrobiales; family Rhizobiaceae; genus Sinorhizobium; species Sinorhizobium sp. BJ1. The sequence goes on along the minus strand of NZ_NWTH01000010.1, from coordinate 131,125 downwards.
TGTCCGCCATCGACCGCCCGGCGGCCTTCAAGGACCCGGTGCGCAAGATCCGCTCCTATAGGGGAGCGCACCGCACCATCCTCGTCGTCGACGACAATGCGGACCACCGCGACCTGATGCGCGAGGTGCTCGTGCCGCTCGACTTCACCGTGCTGACGGCGGCAAGTGGCGCCGATTGCCTGGCGCTCATCGAAGCGACGCGGCCCGACCTCCTCCTGATCGACATCTCGATGCCCGGCATGAACGGCTGGGAACTGGTGACAAAGCTGAGGGAACACGGCCAGACGGCGCCGGCGATCATGCTGTCCGCTAATATCGGCGACGGCTCGGCGGCCGGCGCGATCGGTCACAACGACACGCTCGCCAAGCCCTTCGGCGTGCGCCAGCTCACAGACAAGCTGGCAATCCATCTCGGCCTGGAATGGATCCACGAAGGCGACGTCAAGGACCTGTCGCCCATTGGCAAGACCGGTACCGTGACAAGCCCCGGCGACCATCACGTCAGGGAATTGATCCAGCTCGGCGAAATCGGCTACGTGAGGGGCATCGAGGCGAGATTGACGGAGATTGCCCTGAACCCGGAGAACCAGCCCTTTGCCGAGGCGGTCAGCGCCTACGTCCGCGCCTTCGACCTGTCGGGCTACGACGCCTATCTGAAACGGCTGCTTTCCGAGGAGACGAACGCCCGTGCCTGAGGCCACCAACCCGCGTGACATCGTGCTGCTCGTCGACGATTCTCCAGAGGCTCTCGGTTTCCTGACCGAGGCGCTGGAGCAGTCCGGTTTTTCCGTGCTGATCGCCACTTCCGGCAATGCGGCGCTCAACATCGCCGACCGCATCACGCCTGACATCATCCTGCTCGACGCGGTGATGCCCGGCATGGACGGGTTCGAGGCCTGCACCCGGCTGAAGGCGAATGCCTCGGTCGCCCAGGTGCCGGTAGTGTTCATGACAGGGCTCACCGAGACGGAACACGTGGTGCGGGCGCTTGAGGCCGGCGGCGTCGACTACCTCACCAAGCCGATCAATATCGACGAACTGTGCGCCCGCATCCGCGTCCATCTTTCCAATGCGCGTTCGGCCCAGAGCGCCCGCGTCGCGCTCGACGCCGCCGGCCGGCATCTGCTTGCCGTGCGCGGCGACGGCACGGTGCGCTGGTCGACGCCGCAGGCGACCCGCCTCGTCAACGCCGCCACCGGCAGCGACGACGGACTTGCGATCGTCACTGCCCGCATCGCCGCGTGGATGCGGGAGCGGCAAGGCGGCGAAAGACAGGGCAACCTGTCGCTCCATCGGGCCGGCCAGACGGGCCTGCAGATTTCCTATCTCGGCGCGATCGGCGCCAACGAATATCTCTTTCGGCTGACCGCCGAAAACGGCATGAACGACGACGAGATGCTCCGCCAGCATTTCCAGCTCACCCAGCGCGAATCGGAGGTGCTGCTGTGGATCGCCAAGGGAAAATCCAACCGCGACATTGGCGAGATCCTAGGCTTGAGTTCGCGCACCGTCACCAAACATCTCGAACAGATCTATGTGAAGCTCGGCGTCGAGAACCGCGCTTCGGCGGCGGTCAAGGCCACGCAGGTGCTGCACGGGATCTGAGTATCCTCGTTAGTTCCAGAAAAAAGGCGCGAACCGAGTTAACGGACCGCGCCAAATTCGCACTTATCGTGCGTTGCCCTGGGAGGCAAGTTATTCGGCAGGCTGAACCACCGCCGGATTGGTCTCGATGGATGCATCGCCGCCAAGCGCGACCGAGAGCTGCGCCTGGTCGAGCTCGCCTTCCCACTTCGCCACGACCAGCGTCGCGACGGCGTTGCCGACGAAGTTGGTGAGCGCCCGGCACTCGGACATGAAGCGGTCGATCCCTAGGATCAGCGCCATGCCGGCAACCGGCACGGACGGCACGACGGAGAGCGTCGCGGCGAGCGTGATGAAGCCTGCGCCAGTGATGCCGGCAGCACCCTTCGAACTCAGCATGGCAACGAGCAGGAGCAGGATCTGGTCGCCGTAGGACAGCGGCGTGTCGGTCGCCTGGGCGATGAACAGCGCTGCCAGCGTCATGTAAATGTTGGTGCCGTCGAGATTGAAGGAGTAGCCGGTCGGAATGACCAGGCCGACGACCGAGCGCTTGCAGCCGGCCTTCTCCATCTTGTTCATCAGGCCCGGCAGTGCGGCTTCAGAGGACGAGGTGCCGAGAACGAGCAGCAGCTCCTCCTTGATGTAGCGGACGAGCGCCACGATCGAGAAGCCATTGTAGCGCGCCACGGCGCCGAGCACGACGAAGACGAACAGGAACGATGTGAGATAGAAGGTGCCGATCAGCATGGCGAGGTTGGCGATCGAGGCGACGCCATATTTGCCAATGGTGAAGGCCATGGCGCCGAAGGCACCGATTGGGGCGGCCTTCATCAGGATCGCCACCAGCCGGAAGATCGGCAGCGTCAGTGCCTGCAGGAAATCGACGACCGGCTCGGCCTTCTTGCCGACCATGGCGAGCGAGATGCCGAAGAGCACCGAGATGAACAGCACCTGCAGGATGTCGCCCTCGGCGAAGGCGCCGACGAGCGTCGTCGGAATGATGTTCATTAGGAAGCCGGTGATCGACTGCTCATGGGCTTTCGCCGCATAGGTGCTGATCGCCTTCGCATCGAGCGAGGCCGGATCGATATGCATGCCCGCACCCGGCTGCACGACATTGGCGACGATGAGACCGACGACGAGCGCGAGGCTGGAGAAGGTCAGGAAGTAGATCATCGCCTTGCCGGCGACGCGGCCAACCTTGGCGAGATCGGTCATGCCGGCAATGCCGGTCGCGACCGTCAGGAAGATGACCGGTGCGATGATCATCTTGACGAGCTTGATGAAGGCGTCGCCGAGCGGCTTCAGCTGAGTGCCGAGCTCAGGGTAGAAATGCCCGAGCAGGATGCCTGCGGCAATCGCCGCCAAGACTTGGACATAGAGATGGCGGTAAAAGGGTGTCTTGCCGCGGACCTCCGCGGAATGTTCGATGATCATGTGTTATCCTCCACGTGGGTCGCCCAGTCCGGCAACGCGCCGGGCCTCCCGGGCCACTTTTCCGAAGATCGACAGCGCGCGGCTGCCTTGTGGAGATCGTGAGCAACAAGCGTGCCAGTTCGCCGCTTATGCTTCAGGCCTTTGAAATCGCTTGGTTTTTGCCGAGCGACCCAAGCACACCGCGTCGCGCGTGCGGAAATCCGCACAGCGCGGCTGGCGCTCTGGGCGAAAACATGCACAATGTCGCTATGTTGAAATACCCGCCGGGCACGGACGAGTTGGGCGCGCTGCGTCGCCGGGCGTGGCAATCATGGCTCGTCTTCGCGGCCGTGACGCTCATATTCCTGGTCGCGGGCCTGCTCTTCGCCGGCGCCTATGGCCGATCGCAGGCGCTGGCCGACCTTGCCGAGCAGAGCCGGCTCGATGCCAGCCTGAAGGCCTCGCTGCTAAGGGCGGTCGTCGAACGGCAGCGGGCTCTGCCCCTGGTTCTTTCCGACGACACCGCCATTCGCGAAGCGCTGGTCTCGCCCAACCCTCGATCGCTGGAGCCGATCAATCGCAAGCTCGAAAGTCTCGCGACAAGTGCCGAAGCGGCCGTCGTCTATCTGATCGACCGCGATGGCGTCGCGGTAGCCGCCAGCAATTGGCGGGAGGCGACGAGCTTCGTCGGCAACGACTACGCCTTCCGCGACTATTTCCGCCAGGCGATGCGCGACGGCAAGGGCGAGCATTTTGCCATGGGAACGGTGAGCAGGCGGCCTGGCCTCTACATCTCGCACCGTGTCGACGGGCCGGAGGGACCGCTCGGCGTCATCGTCGCCAAGCTCGAATTCGACGGCGTCGAGGCCGACTGGCGTGTCACGGACAAACCGACCTATGTCACCGACCGCCGCGGCATCGTGTTGATCACCAGCCTGCCCTCCTGGCGCTTCATGGCGACGAAAGAAATCCCCGACGACCGCGTCGCCGACATTCGCGAGAGCCTGCAGTTTGGCGATGCGCCGCTGCTGCCGCTGCCCTTCCATCGGATCGAAGCCTGGCCGGACGGCTCCTCGACGCTGGAGGCGCTGCTGCCCGGTGATGGCAGCGAGGCATTCCTGCGCATAGAAACGCTAGTGCCGTCGACGACCTGGCGGCTCGAACAACTGTCGCCGCTCAAGGCAGCGCTCGCGGCGGGCGCACGGGAGATGCGGCTCATCATGCTTGCCGCACTGGTGCCGCTTCTCGCGCTTGCCGCCCTTCTCTTGCGCCGGCGACAGCTGGTCGCGATGCGGTCGGCGGCGGAGCGGCTGGCGCGCAACGAGCTCGAAGTGAAGGTCGAGGAGCGGACGCGTGACCTCAGCATGGCACGCGACCGCCTCGAAACCGAGATCGCCGACCACCGGCATACGGCCGAGAAGCTGCAGGCCGTCCAGCAGGATCTCGTCCAGGCGAATCGGCTGGCGATCCTCGGCCAGGTCGCCGCCGGGGTCGCCCATGAGATCAACCAGCCGGTCGCGACGATCCGTGCCTATGCGGACAATGCCCGCGTCTTCCTCGACCGCGGCCAGAGCGCAACGGCCTCCGAGAACATGACGAGCATCGCCGAACTCACCGAGCGCGTCGGCGCCATCACCGACGAGTTGCGGCGCTTCGCCCGCAAGGGTCACTTCGCCGCCGAGCCGACGGCGATGAGGGACGTCGTCGAGGGGGCGCTTCTGCTGTTGCGCAGCCGCTTTGCCGGCCGCATGGACGCGATCCGCATCGAACTGCCGCCGGACGGCCTCAAGGCGCTCGGCAATCGAATCCGGCTCGAACAGGTGCTGATCAACCTGTTGCAGAACGCGCTGGAAGCGATCGGCGACCGCGACGGCGCTGCGATCCGGGTGCGATGCGAGGAGACGGCGGGTGGCATCTTGCTTACGGTCGCCGACAACGGCCCAGGCATTCCGGCCGCCATCCGGGACGAGCTGTTCACCCCCTTCAACACCTCCAAGGAGGAAGGCCTCGGTCTCGGACTGGCCATCTCGAAGGAGATCGTCTCCGACTATGGCGGAACGATCGAGGTCGATAGCGGCCTGTCCGGAACGACATTCACCGTGCATCTGAAGAAGGCTGACATGCTATGAGCGGCGCCCCCTCCGCGTTCCTGATCGATGACGACCGCGACCTGCGCAGGGCAATGCAGCAGACCCTGGAACTCGCTGGCTTTACGGTCGCGCCCTTCGCCGGTGCATCGGAGGCGCTCGCGGAACTCGATCCCGGGTTCGAGGGGGTTGTCATCAGCGACATCCGCATGCCGGGCATGGACGGGCTGGCCCTCTACCGCAAGATCGCCGAGCTCGACGCGGACCTTCCGGTCATCCTGGTGACCGGCCATGGCGACATACCGATGGCCGTCCAGGCCATCCAGGACGGCGTCTATGACTTCATCGCCAAGCCGTTTGCCGCCGACCGGCTAATCCAGAGCGCCCGGCGGGCGGAGGAGAAGCGTCGGCTGGTGATGGAGAACCGCGCGCTTCGGCAGGCGGCGGAGGCGGCTTCCGAAAGCCTGCCGCTGATCGGCCAGACGCCGGTGATGGAACGGCTGCGGCAGACGCTGAGGCATATCGCCGACACCGACGTCGACGTATTGGTCGCCGGCGAGACCGGCAGCGGCAAGGAGGTCGTGGCGACGCTTCTGCACCAGTGGAGCCGGCGCCGGAGCGGCAATTTCGTCGCCCTGAATTGCGGCGCGCTGCCCGAAACGGTGATCGAGAGCGAGCTTTTCGGCCACGAGCCCGGCGCCTTCACCGGCGCCGTCAAGAAGCGCATCGGCCGGATCGAGCATGCGAGCGGCGGCACGCTGTTTCTCGACGAGATCGAGGCGATGCCGCCGTCAACGCAGGTCAAGATGCTGCGCGTGCTCGAAGCCCGCGAGATCACGCCGCTCGGCACCAACACTGTCCGCCCGGTCGACATTCGCGTCGTTGCGGCGGCCAAGATCGACCTAGGCGATCCGGCCGAGCGCGGCGAGTTCCGCGAGGATCTCTACTATCGGCTGAACGTCGTGACCCTGTCGATCCCGCCGCTCCGCGAACGGCGCGAGGACATTCCGCTGCTCTTCTCGCATTTCCTGAAACGCGCCGCGGAACGCTTCGGGCGAGAGGTGCCGACGATCTCCGTCGCCGTGCGCGATCACCTGATGTCGCACCCCTGGCCCGGCAATGTGCGCGAGCTTTCGCACTTCGCCGAACGGGTGGCGCTTGGCGTAGAGGAGACTCAGGTCAAGACGGCCGGCGCGCCTGCGCCGAGCGCCGGCACACTGCCCGAGCGACTGGAGCGCTACGAAGCCGATATCCTCAAGGAGGCGCTGGCCGCCCATCGCGGCGACGTCAGGGAGACGCTGCAGGCGCTTGGCATTCCCCGCAAGACCTTCTACGACAAGCTGCAGCGCCACGGGATAAATCGGGTGGACTATGCCGGGCGGACCGCCGCCGAGGAGCCTTGACGGCGCCCGATCGATGCTGGACGCAATCGCTTGACGGCGAACCTCCTGGGCCTATCTCCAGCCCATGGACACGACCGAGCGCAGGCGATCCGCCTTCACAAATTTCCGATCGCTGCGGATTGCACTGCGACGCCTTGAACGCGGCCGCGATTCCTGGGCGCTGCGCTGGCAGGCACTGCTGGCATTTATCGATCTCAGCATCCTCGCCTTCTTCATACTGGGCCCCTATCTCCGGGCGGGGCCCTCCTATCTCATCATCGACTACACGATCGCAGCCTGGATCGGCATCGAACTGCTGGCGCGCGTTTTCGCGGCTCCTTCTATCCCGGTTTTTCTCAAGAGGCCGACGACATGGGTCGACGTGGTCATCCTCGCGACGCTTTTGTTTCCGGACCTGTTGTTCAATTTCGCGTTCTTGAGGGCCATGCGGATCTGGGCGATCGGGAGAAGCCCGCTGCTTCGCGAGGGTTTGCGCCGCGTTGGCGGCGCGCATCTTCAGGACGTGGTCCGCGCCTGCCTGAATTTCCTCGTCTTCCTGTTCATGATGACCGGCTTCGTCTACACGACCTTCTTCTATGCACAGGAAGGCGGCGAAGGGTTCGTCGATGCGCTTTACTTTACCGTGGCGACCGTCACCACGACCGGCTTTGGGGACATCACGCTGCCCGGCACATTGGGCAAGCTCACCTCCGTCGTGACGATGATCATCGGTATATCGCTCTTCGTCAGGCTCGCCCAGGCCGTGGTTCGTCCGCACAAGGTGAACTTCCCCTGCCCCCAATGCGGGCTGCAGAGGCACGACCTCGATGCCGTCCACTGCAAGGCCTGCGGCCACCTCCTCAATATCCCCGACGAAGGCGACTGAGAGGCTACTTCCGTGCGAAGCTGAAGGTGAAGTGGCTGCCGCGATGATAGTCGATGGCGTGGACGACGGGGGCGCCGGCCGTGCTGAAACAGGTTTCGCGAATGAGCAGCGCCGGTCCGAAGTCTCTGAGATCGTGGCGTTCGATCACGTCCTCCGGCAGCATGACGGCCGAAACGGTGGCCGAAGACATGCGCGGCCGGTGCCGGAAGCGATCAAGCAGATCGAGCAGCGAACCGCCCCAGTCGATGTCGTAGAGGCGGTTCGGAATGATGCTGCGCGGAATGTAATCGACGCAATAGAGGATCGGCTCGTCCTTCTGCAGGCGCAGCCTTTCGAGACGGATGACGCGCTCGCCCTGCCCTAGCTTCAATTGTTCAGCGGTGACCGCGTCGGGCATTTCCTCTGCGATCGAAAGCACCTTGTTGAGGGTCGCATAGCCGTAGTGGCGCGTCATGTCGGTGACGCTCTCGAACACGGTGATCGGCCTGTCCACCTGGACGGCCGACATGGCGGAAACGAACCGGCCGCGCCCGTGCTCAACATAGATGACGCCATCCTGTTCGACCAGTTTCAGGGCCTCTCTCAGGGCCGGTCGCGAGATCTTGAAACGCTGCGTCAGTTGCGCCTCGGTCGGCAATTTGTCGCCGGGTTTCAGCCCCTCCTCGCGGATCAGGTCGGCAATTCGATCGCGAAGCTGGATAACCAGAGTGCGCGTATCGCGAAACGGTTCGTCCAATTCTTTCTCCAATGCGCTGGCGGACGCGACCTTCTTGTCTGACAAATTCGCTGGGGTCAAGGGCATGCAGGCACAGGCGGCAATTCAGGAACCCGACAGACGACGTTCATTCCCTAAAGAACGTCTTCGCCTCTTGACACAACCTACCAATGTCGTCAGTTGTCTTACAACATTTCCAACGTAGGCCGGTGATCGCCTGCCACCATCGAGAGGGAACCATGCTGAATTTTGACGAACAGAGATTTCTTCGGATCCAGTCCGGCGCCGTCGCCCTCGGGCCGCGCCTCGACGCGGTCATTCGGGCCTGCCTCGATAAGGGGGCCGAGAATATCTTCTTCCTGGGAACCGGCGGCGCCGCCATCCTGATGCAGCCGGCCGTGCAGTTGCTCCAGCGAAAATCATGCTTCCCCGTCTTCGCCGATCTTGCCGCAGAGCTTGTCGTGACCGGCTCGGCCAATCTGACGGAGAAGTCGATCGTCGTCATACCGTCCCTCTCCGGCACCACGAAGGAAAGCGTGGCGCTGCTTGGCAAGGTGAAGGAGATCGGCGCGACCGTGCTGACGCTGGTTGGGCATGAGGACACGCCGCTCGGCAAAGGCGGTGATCATGCCTTCGTCAACTTCGCCGAAGACGACACGTCCTGCGAATCCCTCTACCTGCAATCGCTCTTCATTGCGCTGTCGATCCTCCGGCACCGCGGCGAAATTGATAATTGCGAGCAGATCGTCGGCGAGTTGGAAAGGCTTCCGCAGTTGCTGCTGGACGTGAAGCGCAGCTACGAGGCCAAGGCTGAACACTTCGCCGACACTCTCGCCGGCTCGGACTATCACATCATCACCGCGGCGGGGAACGCCTGGCCGGAAGCATTCTATTACGGCATGTGCATTCTCGAAGAGATGCAGTGGATCCGCACCCGTCCCGTGCACGCCTCGGACTTCTTCCACGGCACGCTGGAACTTGTCGAGAAGGGCGTCAGCGTCATTCTCTTCAAGGGCGAGGACAGCTTGCGGCCGCTCGCCGAGCGCGTTGAGAATTTCGCTCCGATCTATACGGACAAGCTGACGGTGCTCGATACGGCGCAGTTCGACCTGCCCGGCATATCGGCCGAAGTGCGTGGTCTCGTCTCGCCCATCGTCCTTGCGACAGTGCTCGAGCGCATCAGCGCGCATCTCGAAGTGATGCGCAATCATCCGCTGACGACGCGGCGCTATTACAAGCGCGTTGCGTATTGAGCCGGCAAGCGGCACGAAGGGTCGCGGGTGCAACAGCATTCGCGACCCCGCTGGGCAATTTTCAGGGACAGCCATGACCTCCTTCCGCCTTGCCGCCGTCGGCGACAACTGCATCGATCGCTTTCGTCCGCCGCTCGCCCAATCCTATGTCGGCGGAAATGCGGTCAATGTTGCCGTGCAGCTCGCGCGACTCGGTCATCAGTCATTCTATTTCGGCGCCGTCGGACGGGACCCGGACGGCGCAAAGATACGTCGGCTCCTGCATGAAAATGGAGTGAGGCTGGATCATCTGCAGGAAAGCGACGGCAATACCGCCTATACGGACATCGATATGACGTCCGCGGGCGACCGGATTTTCGTCCACGAGGACTTCGGAGTCTGCGCCGGATATCGGCCGGGCCGGGCCGAAATCGAGATCCTGAAGACGATGGATCACGTTCATATCGGCTGGCTCGATGACGGAGGGGCGCTGCGTCACGCCCTTTCGGCGGCGGGTGTCAGCGTCTCGCAGGACGTCTCGGTCAACGCTTCGGTCGCGCACCTCGGGGTCGAGGGGTTGTCGATCGCCTTTGGGTCGGCGGGCGAGAATGACACTGAGGCCGAACGCCTGGCCGCCGACTTCCTGTCACGCGGCGCCCGGCTTGCCGTGGTGACCCGCGGTGGGCGTGGCTCGCTTGCAAGCGACGGCAAGGAGCGAGCCTCGGCCGGTATCCGGCCCGTCGAGGTCGTAGACACGACGGGTGCCGGAGACAGTTTCATCGCCGGCTTCATCGCAGCCCGGGTGGAAGACCGGTCGCTTGCAGAATGCTTGCAAGCCGGTCGCGACCTCGGCTCCCTCACCTGCACCCATATCGGCGGTTTCCCGCAAGACCCGCAGCCGCTCTGAAGTCCAGGTCTGCCGCATCTAGTCGTGCGCTTATGGCGCTGCCATTCTCAAGGAAGCAACTGACTCTGGAACAGGTTGGCACGTTCACACTTCGGGTGAGCGAAGAACGCCGCCGGTTCGCCCCTTCGACGATGCGCCCCCCAACTCATGAAGATCATAACGCGGTGTCTGCATAGGCGATGAAGCTCAGCGCCGCGGCGCGCAGATGCACTTGCCGGCTCGACATTCGCATCAACGGACATCGAAGCGACCGAACCGGGCTTCGATGCGGGACTGGAGATACTCCAGGCAGACCGAGAGAAGCCAATAAATCATCGAGGCGGTGATCAGCATCTCGATATGGCGGAACTCCGTCTGCCCCTGGGTGCGGGCGAGATACATCAGCTCCCAGACACCGACGACGGATACGAGCGATGAATCCTTCAGCATCGCGATGAACTGGTTGCCGGTCGGCGGGATGATGACGCGCATCGCCTGCGGCAGGATCACCAGTCCCATGGTCTGGGCGGAGCTCAGGCCGAGAGCCGTTGCGCCTTCCGTCTGGCCGCGCGGGATGCTCTCGATGCCGGCCCGGAAAATCTCGGTCATATAGGCGCCGTAGCACAGCGACAGCGCCAGAATGCCGGCAGGAACGGCGCTGATGACGTAGCCGACCTGGGGCAGACCCAGATAGATGATGTAGATCTGCATCAATAGCGGCAGGCCGCGAAACAGCGAGGTGTAGAAGGTGGCGAAACCGTAGATGACGCCGTTCTTCGACAGCTTCGCGATCGCTCCGGCCAGTGCGATGATCGTCGCGACCGCTATCGAGATCACCGATATGTAGAGTGTCGTGACGACGCCTTGCGAGACGAGAAAGCCGATCTTCTTCGCGATGAAGGCGAAGGATAGATCGAAGGAATAGAAGAACAGCATCAGGAGCGCGAAAAGCTCCATCCAGACGCCGACCACCTGCAGGTGGCGCGGCAGCTGGCGCAACGCCTTCCAGTTCACCGCCGCCGTGATAGCTATCAGCAATGCCCCAAGGAATTGCCCAAGCGCGGGATGGGCGGCGATCCAGTCGGAAGCCGACGGCAGCACATGCGCGATCCAGGCCGGACTGATGCCGAGGCCGTAGATGGCAACCGTGACGAGCGCGAGCATAAGGAAAACGCCGGTGCGTCGCGCCGCGTCCGGGTAAGTCAGTACCAAGCGACCAATCATCCAAACTCTCCGGCGTTCAGGCAGCGCGCTCGCGCCACCAGTCCTGGGCCTGCAATTTCCAATAGGTGAGTTGAGCGACCGCGAGGCCGGCATAGCCGCCGGCCCAGACGAGCCCGAAGGGCTTGAAGAGCTTGTAGCGGTCGGACTGGCCGAGGATCGCCTCGGCGACAAGCTTTCCGCCGATCGCGGTCGTGTTGAGCCCATGGCCGCCAAAGGCCGCGCAATGCCAGGCGCCCGACTGCATTTCGCCGATCTGTGGCATCAGATGGCGCGCATAGGACATGAGGCCGGACCAAGCGAGTTCCGTCTTCAGTTCCTCAAGCTGCGGATAGGTCCCGACCATCTCGCGGCGCAACTCCCGTGCAAGCGCCGCCGGCGAGGCCGCCCGCGTCGTGATCCGCCCGCCCCACAACAGCCGTTTACCGCCGTCGACGAGCCGGTAATAGTCGCCGGCGCGGCGATTGTCGCCGACCGCGTCGCTGGTCGTGACGGCAGTGCGGATGAGCTCCCGCGCTTTCTCGCTCAGCATCACATAGGTGGCGATCGGCAGGAACGCGCGGTTCAATCGGCCGTTCAGAGAGCCGGTATAGCCCCCGGTGCTGAAGACGACCTGGCGCGCCCGGACCTTTCCGCGGATCGTCTGGACGGTCTTTTCGGCCCCGTTAAGCGCCGTTCCAATGGCCGCCGATCGCTCGTAGATCCGCCCGCCGAGGCGCTCGACCTCGTCCGCTACGCCGCGAAGGTAGTTCAACGGATGAATGTGAAAGGCTCGGCCGTCCCGCAGACCGTGGAAATAGCGCTTCGACTTCAGGACGGAACGAACCTGGTCAGTGTCGAGATATTCGAGCTCGTAGCCGTAGCCGCGCCTCATCTCGTCCGCATGCGCTCTCAAGCTCTTGCCATCGTCATGGCGCAGCACACTGACAAGTCCGGCCTGAGGCCGGGCGCCGTCGATCTTCAGCGTTTCGATCGTCTGCCGGACGAAATCGACACCCTCTATCGAGAGAAGATGCAACTGCCGGGCTGCTTCGCCGCCGGCCCTTCTGGCAATCTCCGCAGTGCCGGTGGCATAACCCGGGCTGACGAAGCCGCCGTTCCGGCCCGAAGCGCCAAAGCCGACACACTCGGCCTCGAGGACCACCACGGACTGGCCGGCGCGGGCGAGCTGGAGCGCGGTTGTCAGACCAGCGAGGCCTCCGCCAACGACAACAGTGTCGCATTCGACGGCTTCGGAGAGAACTGGTCTGACCTTCGTGTCGGCCATCGTCTGTTTGTAATAGGTATTCGGATAGGACATGATCACCCGCAGAGATCGACGCATGACAAGGCTGCGGGCGGCACAGCCGCCCGCAGCAAGGATCAGTCGGCGCTATAGTCCTTGCCGTACCACTTGGTGGTCAGCGTCGCGAGCGTACCGTCCTTTTTCATCTCGGCGATGATATCGCCGACCTTCTTCGTCCAGTCCGGATCGACCTTTTCGGCAATCACGACCAGCGGCTCCTTGAAGGCGTATTCGCCGTCGAGAACCCGGAGCGGGTAACCATTCTTGATGGCGTTCATGGCGGTTTGTTCCGGCGCGATGACGGCGTCAAGCCGTACGCCGTTGCCAAGGCGCAGATCGTCGAAGGGAAGCATGGAATCGGCGAAGGTGCGGATTTCGCCGGGCTCGAGCTTGTATTCGACCGGCGAAAGGCCGGGCGCGTCGATCTCGAGCTGGCGACGAATGAAGTCCTCGGAGGTCGTGGCGGTCTCCACGCCGATGATCTTGCCGTTCAGATCAGTGACGGACTTCGCCTGGCTGTCCTTGTGAAGGACATAGACATAGGGGCTGTAGTAATAGATGCCGGCAAAGTCGATCACCTGCGCACGCGCCTTGGTCGGGGTGACGGAACCGACGCCGAGATCGTAGCGCCCCTGCCAGCGGCCGCCGGTCAGCGTCGCCCAGTCGGGAGTCTCGAAGCTGACTTCGACGCCGAGCCGCTTGGCGATCTCCTTCGAAACGTCAATGTCGAAGCCGACCATCTCGTTGTTGTCGTCGAGATAGCTCTGGGGCGGCCAGCCGCTATTGGTGGCAACGACCATGGCCTTCTTGTCCATGACCCGGTCGAGCGTTTCGCCCGCCTGTGCGGCGGTCACGAACGCCAGTGCGGCAGCGCCGATGGCCAGCTTTGCAAACAGTCTCCTCACGCAATCCTCCTGTTCAAATCCGTCAGCGGACAGTTCCCGTTTATGTAAGATGTCTGACAACTAGATTTGTAAGTCGAAGCGGCTGGCTGTCAAGGCCGAATGGCTGCCCGACCCATGAAACGAAGTGATGAGACCATGTGCTTTCGTGATGACAAGGTCGCAGACTGCGCGGCGGGCGCCTCTCGGTGCGAATAGGTCCTACGCGGCTGGTCGCCCGTCGCGGATCATCGCGAAGTAATCGTCCAGGCCGACCTGGCCGCCTTTCAGCGCCACGTGCATGCCGTCGATCAGCGGGTCGGCGCTATGGGCGGTGCAAAGCGGCGATCCCGGCGATTGCGGCAGCGGCAGCCGCAAGGTCAGCGCGTCGACGGAAAGCTGGCTCAGTGCGTGGCTCGACGTGTCGCCGCCGGCGATGACGGCGCGGCGAAGGCCGGCCCTTTTCACCAACTCCTTGAGCAGCAGGCCGAGCCGCTCGCCGATCCGGTGGCGGGACCCGTCCTCCAGGCGAATCGCATTGCCGCGGTCGCTCGAAGGGCCAAGCGCCGTATAGAGGATGACGCTCCGCCCCTCCGCAAGAACCGCAAGGCCCCGCGCAATCGCATTCTCGAGCGCGGCACCGCCCTCCGCGGCGGCAAGCGCGACCGGATCGACCCCGATCCCCTCAAAACCGTTTTGGAGGGCGTGGCGGATTTGCCGTTCGGTGGTCGGCGAGACGCTGCCGGAAACGACGGCGATCCGCTCGACCGGTCCGGGCGCCGTGAAGGCGGGCGCTTCGCCGAGCAGGCCAAGCCGGCGCCATTCGCGCACGAGCGCATATTCGAGGCCGGAGGAACCACAGGCAAACTGACCGCCGGACATACGCTTGCGCCAAAGCTGCCGCCCGACGGCGGCCTGACTCTCCGCCCCCGCGACGTCGAGGAGAACGATGTCACTTCCCTCGGCGAAGGCGAAATCGGTGACCGCGTCGGCTTCACCCGAGGCGAGTTGGGCGATATCGACCAGCCCCGTCTTCAACGACGTCTGCCGCGACAGGTGCAGGCGGACGTCTGCCTCGTCCATCGGCGTCACCGGATGCCGGCTCATCACCGGATGGCGGTCGATCCGGTAGGTCTCGCCGCGAAAGGCGGCGAAGAGATTGCCGAAGGCCGTGTAACGGCGAATTTGCGGCGCGCCGAGCACCAGCGGCACCGGCGCCTTGCCGAACACCTCCCGACCGATCTCGATCGCCTTGCCGATATTGCCGACCGTCGGGCTCGAATCGAAGGTCGAACAGACCTTGTAATGGGCGATCTCAGCCCCCAACGATTTCAGCCAGACAAAGGCAGCGGGGAGATGTTCCGCCATCCAGTCCGGTGTCTGGCTACGGCTCGTGCCGGAAAGACCGAAGGCGCGGCAATGGGCGAAGCGTTCAAGCAGCGCCGCCTCCGGAATTTTGAGGAAAAGGGCCGTTTCGACGCCGTGCGAGGAGAGCGCCTCCATGACGTCGGTCGAGCCGGTGAGGTCGTCGCCGTAGTAACTCAGCAATGGTGTCTGCATGCGCGGCCTTCCATGGCTCAACTTGAGTGGGTCAGGTGCCCTTGCCGTCGGCGAATTTCACCAGGGACTGGGCGAGTTCCGGATGATCCTTGGCATAATCGGCAAGCGGAATACCGGCGACCGCCGCCTCCCAGGCATGACGAACCGCCCTGACCCCGGCGCCAGCGCCGCCCGGATGGCTGACGATGCCGCCGCCGCAGAGATAAAGCAGATCGGTCGAGCCGCCGGTCCGGGCATAGGTCTCGGGCGCCTGCCCGCCCCATTGGCCGGAGCCGACCACAGGCAGCGGGCAATCGCGTTCGGAAAAGAGCGGCGTGCTGACCGCCTTGAAGGATTTCACGAAGCTCTCGTCCGGTTCCCAATATTTGACGCGGATGCCGTTGATCTGGAACTGGTCCACGCCGATCAGCCGCCAGAACTGCTGCCAGACGGAGAATTCCATTCCGAGACCGCCGTGGCGGGTCAGGATATCCCAGCCGTTCCGGTGCGCGTGGAGCACGATCCCCGAGCGCTTGCGTAGGAAGGCAAGACCCCCCATTCCGATCGAATTGATGTTGACGACCCCCGCATTGCCACCCGCCTGAACGACGTGATCGTGGTTGCGCATCATCTCGTCGAGGTCGGTATGGGAGATGCCGAAGGCATACATCACCTTCTTGCCGGTCTTCTGCTCGTGGTCGAGGATCCTCGGCATGATCGCGGCGATGCGCTCCTTCAGCGGCGAATAGACCGGGCTCATCAGCTTCTCGTCGTCCTTGATGAAATCGACGCCGGAGGAGAGCAGTTCACCCACCAGTTCACCCGTCTCCTCCGGCCTCAAGCCCAAGGCGGGCTTGACGATTGTGCCAATGATCGGGCCCTCTTCGACACCGGTCAGCTGGCGGCTCCCGGCGACGCCGAACTGCGGCCCGGGATGGGCGGCGCCAAATTCCGGCGGCAACTTCATATCGACCACCCGAACGCCCGTCATCCCCTTGATCGAATAGACCCCTCCGATGGCGATGGTCATCAGTGCGGCGAGATCCGTACCGACCGCATCGAGCGGAAATTCGATATCAGCGTCGGCCCGGTTGAAGCGTTTCGCCTCGCCCGCCTCCTCGGGCCAGGAGGGGCGGTCGGTCGGCTCCAGATTTCTTATTGCGACGACCCGGGCCGCGACGCGCGCCTTCAATTCCTCGGTTTCGCCGGGGACCGGCACAAAGGTTCCGGTCGACTGATCGCTGGCGATCTTGGCCGCCAGCGCCACAACGTCGCCCGGGGTCTCGATGCGGTAGGTGATGCGGATCACGGCACTTCGCTCTTCGTGAAATAAGTAGCCTCGCTCGCCCCCACTGGTATAATGAGTACCTGAGCTACGCAAGAGAAATCACGTGAGTTATCCGGCAAGGTGAGATTTCCTCGCCACGGCAAACGTGCATAAAGAAGGATAAGCGACAATAACGGTGGAGTTCACATGGCGATTCAATCCGAACCGATCGTTCGCAGAAAGCTCTCTGACGAGGTCTTCGCCCGGCTGAAGGCGCTGATCGAGACCGGCGACTTGCAGCCTGGCGACGAGATGCCATCGGAACGGATGCTGATGGAGCGTTTCCAGGTCGGCCGCCCCGCCATCCGTGAAGCGATGCAGGCGCTCGCCAATATGGGACTGATTGAGATTTCGCACGGCGAGCGTGCCAAGGTGCTGCAGCCGACGGCGCAATCGCTGCTGAAACAAATGGACGTCGCCGCCAAGATCATGCTTTCGGCGTCTTCGGATTCGCTTGAACACCTGAAAAACGCGCGCATTTTCTTCGAACGCGGCATGGTGCGCGAGGCGGCAAGCCGCGGATCGCCCGCCGACGTCGCCGCGCTCGAGGAGACCTTGAAGCGGCAGCGTGCCGCGCTCGGCGATTCCGACGCCTTCATTGCCGCCGACATGGCGTTTCATGGCCGTATCGCGCAGATTTCCGGCAATCCGATCTTCAGTGCCGTGAGCGAAGCCATGCTCGGCTGGCTCAAGGAGTATCATACGGAAATGCTGATCTGGACCGGCAAGGAAAACGTGACGCTCTCGGAACACGCCGAAATCATCGACTGCATCCGGCGCGGCAATCCCGATGAAGCCGAACAGGCGATGATCAAGCATCTCGAGCGCTCGCGAGCGCTCTATGCGCCCAAAGGCAAGGTCGAGAGCCAGAGCGCGTAGCGAACGAGACGGCCCTCGCCCCCTCATCAGCACAAGATCAAGGGATGTCGATACGGGCGACCGCATAGGCGGAGAGCACGAATTTTTCGCCCTTGTGCGCCCTCGCCTCCGGCGTTTTCCCGCCCGCCCGAAGCCATGCCTCGTCGAGTTCCGTGAGCCGGCACCCGTCCGCTCCGCCTTCGGTGAGCACCAACTCCTGAGGCTCGGACGTCAGGTTGGCGAACAAGAGCGTCGCGCGGCCGCTTGCCGCGCCGAGTCCGACGACCCGATCGGGCGCGGATGTGTCGACGGCGATGCGTCTACCGCCCGAAATCTCGGCAAGCCAGCGCAGGACGTGGAACAGAGGCCTCGGATTACCCTTTCTGACCGGCTCGCCGATTTCGGCCACTAGGCCGAATGGGCCGGCGAGCGTCGAAAGCGTCAACACCTCTGGCTGCGCATCCGCGACCGTCGCCGCATAGGCAAGCGTCCAGGCCGCACCGAAGAGCGCATTGTGGCGCGGATCGCGGTTCGCCATCGCGATGCGCTTGCCGAGCGGATTGTCCTTGGTCCGGCTCCCATAGGGATTCTGGCGCATGGCGATGGTCGAGGGACCGATGCGATAGGGCTTGTCGCCGTAGATCGCCCGGACGGACCGCGTCACGTACCGCAGCGCCTCGAAGGTCTGCATGACGCTCAGGTCGTCGGCGGCGTGGACGATCGGGTTGGTGCAATGAGTCACATAGGAAAGCCGATCGGCCGGCGCGCGCTTGCGGTTGAGCTCGGTGAAATAGCTGAACATCCCGCCGCCGAGCGGCACGCCCGGAAAGGCTCCTTGCGCGGCGGCATAGACATCTTCGAGCGGCGGGCATGCCGGCCAGACGCTGCCCGGCGGCGTCGAATCGCGATCGACCGATGGGGACACGGCGAGACTTGCGAGCTTCAGGCCGCTGGCGCGCACCATCCGGGCGATGTCGCTCAGTTCCTCATCCACCGGGCGCCGGCACGGCACGAAGCATTCGAGCGTCACTGCCGCGCCGGAGGCATCGGCCATTTGCCGGAAGTGCCTCAACGCTGCTGCGCCATGGCCGGCATCGGGATCGAAGTGGCAGATCAGATGGCCGGCACCTAGCTCGCGGATCAGACCTGCGTCGAGCAGTTCGTCGCTAACCTCGTCGGGTCTCAACCCGATGCCGATTGCCGACAGTGTTCCTTGATCGCGCCTCAGTGAAACTTCGATCCGGCTTGGCGTTTGCTCGACCTTCGGGGTAGCCGCGCCGATCTGCCGAATCGACAGCCGAATGGCCTGATGAACCGTTTCCCCGGCTTTCAGCACATAGGGCCAGGGGAGTGCCAGCGGCCTCACATATGTCTTGTAGGAGCCGTCGGTCCAGTTCCGCTGGTCCTCCATCTCGAATACGTCGCCCGCCATGCGGCACTCGGCCTCGACCCCGGGCATGACCTCATGGGTGATCGCGGCGATATCCTTGAAGGGCTGCCAGGGCTCGATCAGATCGGGAAAAACCGATCGCTCGATCGATCCGTCTCCATGCTCGACCGTGATTGGCCGGCCGGCCACAGCGACGATGGGATGCAGAATCGCAAAGCCGGCGCGCGCCGTCTCGAAATCGCGATCGGGCGTGAGACGCGCATCGAAGATGAGAGCGTCGGGGAATACTTCGATCGTCGCCCGGCAGCCGAGGATCGCTCCGTCGGGCGCCTGGAAGCGAACATAGTATCGGACGATCGTCGCCGCATCTTCCTCTTCGACAGTCAGATCGGTGATTGCGGCCCCGCATGTTCCCCAATCCCGGTCGCGTACGAGAAACGAGATCGCCCGCAGCACCTCCTTGCCGGAAAAGCGAGTCGTACGCAGATTGCCGCCGACAAGCTCGGCGCTGAAGCGACCTGCTTCGAGACAGCGCGCTTCCGGCTCCTGCTCTTCGGTGCCGAAGAGGAGAAAGGCGCGCGAGGCCGTCATTGCAGGAAGTCCTCGACCGGGACGGTTTTGCCCTTGGCGGCGCTGCGATAGGATGCCTCTACCAGTGCGAAGGTCTTGAGATTGTCCCTGCCGGAGGTGTCCGGCTCGCGGCCGGTGCGCAGACAGTCGACCCAGTGCTGCTGAATGAGGCTGACGCTCTCCTGAATGTTGTGCCAGGGGGCCGATGCCCAGGGAAGAAGACGCGGCGCGACATCCGTCATCTCCGTGCCGCCCCGCGAGCGAACGTGAAGGCGGTAGCCCTGCGAGAGCCGCAGCGTGCCCTTGCTTCCGTCCACCTCCAGCAAGGTTTCGGGGAAGGGCTCGACCGGCAATTTGGTGGCGTAGCTGCAATCTACAATCGAGGTGATCCCGGCCCGATGGTCGAGCATCATGGTCGCAACGTCCTCGCCGACGATATGCGGATTGACCCGGCGCGTGCGGGCGGTCACCGACGTCGCATCGCCGAAGAGAAAACGCGCGACATCGAGCGCGTGGATGCCGAGATCCTCGATGATAAAGCGCTTGCCGGTCGCCAGATACGGCTGGCCGGAAAAGACGTCATAGGCCGACCGGAAGCTCACGCGGCCCCAAAACACCTCGCCGATCGCGCCGTTGTCGATCGCGGCTTTGGCGGCCCGGATCGGCGATTGCCAGCGGAAATTCTCGTGCACCATCAGCGGTACGCCCGCCGCGGCGCAGGCGGCGACCATCGCCTTGGCGTCCTCCATCGTCGGCGCAATCGGCTTTTGACAGATCGTCGGAATGCCATGCCGCGCGGCCATCTCCACGAGCGGGCGGTGGCTTCTGACGGTCGTCGCAATATCGACGAAGTCGAAGCCGCCATCGGCAAACAGATCCTCGGCCGAGGTGTAGCGTCGCGTGATGCCGAACTCGTCGCCAATTGCCCGAAGCCTTGTGGGATCGCGGTCGCAGATGGCGACGATGCGCGCCCCCTCAGCGTCGCGCCAACCATGCATCTGGTTGACCGCGAAAAAACCGCAACCAATCAGCGCACCCTTCAGAACTGCCATTCACTCAACCCTTCTTTGCGAGTTGCATCAGCGTCACCTGCTGCTGCAGCCGGCGTTGCGCCTGGTCGACGACGACCGCAACGATAATCACGATGCCCTTGATGACCATCTGCCAGAACGACGAAATCCCCATCATGACAAGACCGTCGGAAAGTATGCCGATGACGAAGGCGCCGATGATGGTGCCGCCGATCGTGCCCCGGCCGCCGGACATCGACGTGCCTCCGAGCACGGCGGCGGCGATGGCATTGAGCTCGAAGGAATTGCCGGTCGCCGGGTGCGATGCCATCAGTTCCGACGAGATGACCAGGCCGACGATCGCCGCGCAGAAGCCGGAGAACATGTAGACGAACATCTTCACCCGATCGACGCGGATGCCGGACATGCGGGCGGCTCGCTCGTTGCCGCCGACCGCGAAGATATGGCGGCCGATCGGCGTGCATTTCGCCACATAGGCGGCGGCAAGCGCCACGACGATGAGGATCCAGATCGACACCGGCAGGCCGAGCAGCCGGCCGGAGCCGAGGAAGGCGAAGCCGGTCGTCGACAGTTCCGGCTTGCCGACGAGGTTCGGGAAGGTCTGGCCGTCCGACGACAGCAGCGCGAAACCGCGCGCGACATAAAGCGTGCCGAGCGTTGCGATGAATGGCGCGACATTCAGCTTGGTGATCAGCAGGCCGTTGATCGCACCGATCACGATGCCGACCGCCAGCGTGATGAGACACACCTCGAAGACATTGAAATAGATCGTGTAGCCGAACTGCAAATCGATGCCGTTCAGGATCAGGCCGCCGGCCACCATGCCGCAGAGCCCGACGATCGAGCCGACGGAGAGGTCGATGCCGCCGGTGATGATCACGAAGGTCATGCCCATGGCGAGGAAGGCGTTGAGCGCCACGTGCTTCGACATCAGGATGAGGTTCGCGGTCGAAAGGAAGTTCGGCGCGAAGACCGAGAAGAAAGCGATCACCGCGAAGAGCGCGATGAACGTCCTGAGCTTCATCAGGGTCAGCAGGAGAGAGCCGTTCGGGGCATCCGCGGCGTTGGGGGTCGTCGTTGCCGTCGTCATCAGGCGTGTTCCCTTGTCGTCTTGTGGCCTGCGGCCGAAGCCTTCACGATCATCTCTTCCGTCGCCTCCGGGCGGTCGATGACGGTGACGAGCCGTCCATTGCTCATGATGGCAATGCGGTCGGAGAGCGCCATCACCTCTTCGAGGTCGGAAGTGGAAAACAGGATCGCCAGCCCCTCGCCGGCGAGCCGCCGCATAGTGCGGAAGACATCGGCCTTGGCGCCGACGTCAATGCCGCGGCTCGGCTCGTCCATCAACAACACCTTCGGCCTGGTCATCAGCGCCTTGCCAATGACGACCTTCTGCTGGTTGCCGCCCGACATCGAAGTGACCTCGAAATCCGGATTCGGCGCCTTGATGGAAAGGTCGCGGATCGCCGCCTTGATCGCCGCCTGCTCTTTCTCGCCGACAATATGGAAACCGAAGCGCAGAAAGCGCTCGAGGCTCGCCAATGTCAGGTTGCCGGCAATCGAGAGCGCCTGCACCAGCCCTTCGCGCTGGCGATCCTCCGGGATCATCGCCAGGCCTTGCTGGATCCGCTCGGAGGTATCGCAAGCGGAAACCTCGACGCCGCCGACATGGACGCGCCCGGTCGAATGGCGATGCTGGCCGATGACGCACTCGAAGAACTCGCTTCGTCCTGCACCCATCAGCCCGTAAATGCCAAGCACTTCACCGGCGCGCAGCGAGATTGACACGTGGTCGACGGCAAGCCCGCCGGTGCGCCGCGGCAGGCAGATGTCTTCGGCGCGGAAAGCCTCTTCACCGAGGCGATGTTCGAGCGACTTGGCGAAATCCTTCGCATCCGAACCGATCATCGAGCGGACGATCCACTTGGTATCGATGTCCCTGACCAATGCGTGGCCGGTGATCTGACCGTCGCGGAGCACCGTGATATAGTCGCCGATCCGCATCAGCTCTTCGAGGCGATGTGAGATATAGACGATCGCCACTCCTTGTGCCTTCAATTCGCGAATGACCCTGAAGAGCACGTCGACTTCCGCCGCCGAAAGCGCCGAGGTCGGTTCGTCGAGAATGAGGATGCGGGTATTAAGCGAGATCGCCTTGGCGATTTCCACCAATTGCTGCTGGCCGATCGGCAGATCCTCGACGAGGGTCTCGGCGTCGATACCGGCATTCAGTCTATCGAGGAAATGGTTGGCCTTGTCGATCTGGGCGCGATGATCGATGCCGCGCAGGCCGCGGGTCACTTCACGTGTCGCGAAAATATTTTCGGCAACGGATAAGTTGCCGAAGAGATTGAGCTCCTGGAAGACCATGCCGATCCCGTGGCGCTGGGCATCGGCCGGCGAGTGGAAGTTGACCTCCTTGCCATCGAGCAGAATGCGACCGAGCGAGGGCTTCTCGACGCCGGCGATGATGCGCATTAGCGTCGACTTTCCGGCGCCGTTCTCGCCGACAAGGACGTTTACGGCACCGCGCCGCAGCGCCAGGTTGGCGTGGCGCACGGCGACGATGCCGGAATAGACCTTGGTGACGTCCTCAAGGCGCAGCACGCAATCGTCGTTGTCAGGCGGCCGCATGGTCATCCACCCACCGTCAACTGCGCCGGCGCGAAGACCGGCAACTGCCCCTTGGCGGGTGCGGGATAGGCCCCGACCGCATCCAGCTTCTTGCCGACGAGTTGGTCGCGCGAGAGCTTTTCGAGCACCAGGCCGTTCACATGGGTATTGAAGGCCTTGCCGTATTGTGCCCACTCAATCTGGTTCTTGAACTCGTTGAAGTTCACGAAGTCGAGGCTGTCGCGGATCGCCGTGCCGCGGATCGCCGGACCGATCTGGACGCGCGCATCCGCCTTGCCGTCGCCGTCGGCATCGACGTCTACATAGGCCGAGCGCGACTTCGTCTCCGCCTTGACGATGGTGCCGGAGAGGCGCGCGGCGAAGGTCCAGGGGCTACTTCCCTGCTTCTCCTTGTGCCCATATTTTGCGCCGGCCGCTTCCAGATTGCTTGCGGCGAGCGAGGCGACCTCGGAGAACGGTCCCGCCTTCCTGTCGAGATAGGGCACGACCTTGCTGTCCCAAATCTCCGCGACCATCCGATCCGGATTGAAGCCACCGGTGGCGGATTGCGCCGCCTCCTCCGCCGTTGGCGTCTTGATGAACTTGCAGCCGGCCAGCGCCAGCACCACCCCAAGGACGATGACGGACGCGCCCCTCGTAATTGGCATCGAAACCTACTCCATAGGGAATGCAGGCGCGCGAGGCTGCTGCCGTCGCACGCCAAACGCCGATCAGTTAGTGAGTGCGAAGGTCTCGAGCTGGTCGGCGTTTTCGCTGTTGATCAGCACGCAATCCATGAGCTGCTTTTCTTCCGCCGGCTTCTTGCCGGTGGTGATGTACTCATGCGCCTGCTGGACCGCCATCTGCGCTTGGGCATAGGCCGGCTGGAGCACGGTCGCCTTGATGCCGCCGGACTTGATCGAGTCGCGCACGTCGTTGGAACCGTCGAAGCCGACGACGATGATGTCCTTGCGGCCGGCGGCCTGCAGCGCGGCGATCGCGCCCATGGCCATCGTGTCGTTGCCGGAGATGACGCCCTTGATGTCAGGATTGGCCTGCAGGATGGTTTCCATCTTGCTGTAGCCCTCGGTCTGGCTCCAGTTCGCCGACTGCTGCGCCACCATCTTCATCTCTGGATATTCGTCGATGACGTCGTGATAGCCCTTGGAGCGGATGCCGGCGTTGAGATCGGCTTCGCGGCCGAGCAGTTCGACATAGTTGCCGGACTCGCCCATCAGTCGGACGAATTCCTCGGCGCCGAGTTGGGCACCCTGGTAGTTGTTGGAGACGATCTGCGAGACGGCGACGCCGGTGGCGTTGATTTCCCGGTCGATCAGGAAGGACGGCACGCCGGCGTCCTTCGCCTTCTGCACGGCGGCGATCGAGGCTTCCGAGCCGGCATTGTCGAGGATGATCGCCTTGGCGCCGCGGCCGATCGCGGTGTCGACCAGTTGCGATTGCTTGTTGGCGTCGTCGTCATGCACGAGGACGAGCGTCTCGTAGCCGAGTTCCTTGGCCTTCGCCTCAGCCCCGACCGCCTCGGCCTTGAAGAACGGGTTGTCATGCGACGGCGTGATGATCGCAATCAAGTCCGCCGCGTAAGCGGGAATAGCGGAGCCCGCCGCCAGGAATGCGGCAAAGGCGGCCACGGTCATTCTGCGTGTCAGTTTCATCGGTTCTCTCCTCCCAGGTTGAAAAATGACCGGCGCCGCCCCATGGCCCCGGTGTCTCACGCGCGATCAGGTGATGCGTCGGATGCTGTCGGCGATCTCCTGCGGCTCGAAGACGCGCTTCCAGTCGTCGCGCATCAGCATCGGCTTGCCGAACTCGATCGCCTTGTTGCAGGCATCCGAGAAGACGCCCTCGACCTCTTCGAAGATCACGGCGCCGAGCACGTTCATGTGGCCGAGCAGGAAGTCGCGGGCCGCCTCTTTCGGCACGCCGCGGGCGACGCATTCGTCCATGGCCTCGCGCATGACGACGAGCAGCGATGCGCAGACCGTCTCCGACAGGCCGGGCTCGAGCAAGGCCATCTGCTCGACGGTGACCCGATGCGAACGCATGACCGGCGCCCAGATGATCTTGGCGATCTCCTCGCCTTTGGCGTAGTCCGCCTCCGGCCCCTGCATCAGCGCGGAGACGATGTGCTGCTTGGCGGCGACGCCGCCGAAATGATCCTTGCGCGCGGCAAGCTCCGTCTCGTCGTTGAAGATCGGCGGATGGCAGGGATGCGTGACGAAATAGGTCAGGTCGTCGCGCCGCGGCAGATGACCGGCAAAGGGTGCGGCGGCATCAAGGACGATCATCATCGTGCCGGGCTGCAGCTTGTCGACAATGCCGGCCGCTACCTTGCCGATCGCCGTATCCGGCACCGCAAGGATGACGACCTCGGCCCCGTCGAGTGCGGTGTCGATCGAGACCGTCTCGAGTCCGAGTTCCTTTACCAGCCGCGCTTTGCCGGTCTCGCTAACCTCGACGTGGCGAACGTCGAAGTGCGAGTCTTTGAGGTTCTTGGCGAGCCGGCAGCCCATCTTTCCACCGGCGCCCAATAGGGCAATCGAAGTCATCTGCATCTCCCGCATGTCGATAACGGAAGCGATAGACGAACTGGTATGATGAGTCAATGAGTATATCAGCAACGGCATCCCTAGCGCCGCAGTTGCGATTTCTTGCCTAATCCTGCACGCTTCAAAAGAATGTGATAAACAGATGATTTGACATCTACCGGCGGAGCGGCGACAGCCATGCCCATGAGCGAGGCCAAGGCCATCATTGAGCGACAGCGCCTACGCGAGGAGACCGCGCCGCTTCGTGCGCGTATCCTTGACGAACTCGCGCAGCTGCAGTGGGACGGTCTGCGCTACAGCCACACCGTCCCGGAGCTTTCCCTTTACCGTGTCGTCGAGCCGGCCGGCCCTTTTTCCGCCGTCTATGAGCCTAGCCTGTCCTTGATCATCAAGGGGAGCAAACGCGTCCATGTCGGTAATCAGACGCTCGTCTACGACGACTCCTGCTTTTTCCTGACGGCCCTCGGACTGCCGGCGACCGGCCAGATCTGCGAGGCGAGCCTGGACGAGCCCTATGTGGCAGCTTCGCTCCGGCTCGATCTCGAGAGGCTGCGGCGGATCATCGCCGACCACGACCTGCATCCGACGGAGGCGCCCGAACGCGACCTCGTCGGCGTCGCCGTCGGCGCCGCGACACCCGCACTGTTCGACGCTTTTCTGAGACTGATTTCGCTTGCAAATGCGCCGGCCGACATACCGTTCCTGGCAAGTCACATTCACAATGAAATCCTCTATCGGCTGCTCACCGGCGAGCAGGGCGCGCGACTCAGACGCTTCGCGCTGGCCGGCACCAACAGCAACCGTGTCGCCCGAGCAATCGCATGGCTGAAAGAGAACTACACCCAGCCGCTGCGCGTCGAAGAACTGGCGGAGATCGCCAATATGGGGGTCTCGACGTTGCACCACCATTTCCGCGCCATGACCGCCATGAGCCCGCTGCAGTTCCAGAAGCACCTCCGCCTGCACCACGCACGGGAACTGATGCTGTCGCAATCGCTCGACGCGGCGACGGCGGCGCTGCGCGTCGGCTATGAGAGCCCGACACAGTTCAGCCGCGAGTATCGCCGCGCTTTCGGCCACCCGCCGCTGCGCGACATCAGGGCAATCCTGAACTCCAGCGATTCCACCAAGCGCGATTCCGTCGGTTAGCGCAGACGCGTCTCAAACCGCGCCTATGATCACGATCCCGTCACCGCGACAGGAATAGGCAATTATCCGACAGGATCGAATCTACCGGGCCGGAAGCTTGTCTTCTAATCTGCCGCTGCAGCCTGGCGAATGGCTGCGGCGCGCGAGCGGTATTTTCCGACCATCCCGAGATCCGCGTCTCAACGCGAGGAGCACACCATGGCAATTGTGACTATCAACGGCGTCGAACATTCGGTCGATGCCGAGGCGGATATGCCGCTTCTTTGGGTGATCCGTGATCTGGTTGGATTAACCGGCACGAAGTTCGGCTGCGGCATGGCGCAATGCGGCGCCTGCACAGTCTATGTCGACGGTTCGGCGGTCCGATCCTGTCAGACCATGATCGGCGACATCGAAGGCGCGCAGATCACCACAATCGAGGGCCTGAAGGGCAAGGTCGCAGAAGCGGTGCAGGCCGTCTGGGCCGATCTCGACGTCCCGCAGTGCGGCTACTGCCAGTCGGGCCAGATCATGTCGGCGACAGAACTGCTGACGAGCAATCCGAGGCCCAACGACGAGGACATCGACGCTGCGATGTCGGGCAATCTCTGTCGGTGCGCCACTTATCATCGCATCCGTGCCGGCATTCACGAAGCCGCAAAGCGCCTGGAGGGCTGAACCATGCTACCAAAACTGATGCAATCGGTTACCCTCCCCGCCGCGCGGGTCGAGGCTTCGCGGCGGCAATTCCTGATCGGCGCGCTGGCGACCGGCACCGGCCTTGCCATCGGCTTCCGCCTCCTGTCTGCGTCGCCGGCGGCGGCGAGCGAGACGGCGACAACACACGGTTCACATGCCTTTTCCCCCTATCTCACGATCGATGGCGATGGAAAGGTGACCGTCCTTTCCTCCCAGTTCGAAATGGGGCAAGGCTCCTATAACGGCATCGCCACGCTGGTGGCAGAGGAACTCGATGCCGACTGGTCGACGATCGACGTGAAGGGGGCTGCCGGCAATATCAAAGCCTACGGCAACATCGCCTTCGGCGGTACGATGCAGGGAACCGGAGGCTCGACCTCCATGGTGACCTCGTGGGAACGCTATCGCAAGGCGGGTGCCGCGGCCCGCGCCATGCTGGTTGCCGCCGCGGCCTCCGAGTGGGGTGTCGATTCGGCCGAAATCGCCGTCGAGAAGGGCGTTCTCTCCCATCCCTCCGGCAAGAACGGCGGTTTCGGCGTCTTCGCCGCCAAGGCGGCAACAATGCCGGTGCCCCCGGATGTGACGCTGAAGCAGCCGAGCGACTGGAAGCTCATCGGCAATTCCGAACTGAAGCGTTTCGACAGCGCCCGCAAGGCGAACGGGACGGAGCAATATACGATCGACGTCAAGCTTCCCGGCATGCTGACTGCGGTGATCATCCATCCGCCGCTTTTCGGCGCCAAGGTGAAGTCCTTCGATGCGGCGGCCGCGCGCGCCATCAAGGGCGTTGTCGACGTCGTTGAAACGCCGCGCGGTGTCGCCGTGGTCGGTGAAAACATGTGGGCGTCGATCAAGGGACGCGAAGCCGTCACCGTCGAATGGGACGAGGCAGGAGCGGAAAAGCGTGGAACGCAGCAGCTCATGTCCATGTACCGCGACCTCGTGAAGAAGCCCCCGGCGGCGGTCGCGCGTAAGGACGGCGACGCCGAGGCTGAATTCGCTAAGGCCGCGAAAGTCATCGAGGCGAGTTTCGAGTTCCCCTACCTGGCGCATGCGGCGATGGAACCGCTGAACGCGGTCGCGCGCATGAACGAAGACGGCACTCTGGAAATCTGGGGCGGGCACCAGTTCACGGACGTTTACCAGAAACTCGCTGGAGATGCGGCCGGAATCGCCCCTGAGAAGGTACGCCTGCATGTCATGAAGACCGGCGGCAGCTTTGGCCGGCGGGCGGTCTTCGACGGTGACGTCGTCGTCGAGGCGGTGCATGTGGCCAAGGCCATCGGTTTCCGTGCGCCGGTAAAGCTGCAATGGACCCGCGAGGACGACATGCGGGGGGGCCGCTATCGACCCGCCTATGTGCACAGCCTCAAGGCCGCCATCGACGACGGCGGAAAACTCGTGGCCTGGAACAATCACATCGTCGGCCAATCCATCGTGGCAAAGACGGCGTTCGAGGGTATGGTCAAGAACGGGGTCGACCCGACCTCCGTCGAGGGGGCAAGCAATCTGCCCTACACTATTCCCAACCAGACAGTCGGCCTGACGAGCACGGAGGTGGGCGTTCCCGTTCTATGGTGGCGCTCGGTCGGCTCGACGCACACCGCCTTCGCCGCAGAGACCTTCCTCGACGAAGTCGCCGAGGCGGCGGGACGCGATCCGATCGAATTCCGTCTCTCCATGCTCGAGCCGGAGTCGCGTCACGCAACGGTTCTCAAGCTGGTGGCGGAAAAAGCCGGTTGGCAGAAGCCCTTGCCGGAAGGACGCTTCCGCGGCGTGGCCATCGCCGAGAGCTTCGGTTCCGTGGTCGCCGAGATCGCCGAGGTCTCGACCGACGGCAAAGGACAGATCAAGGTGGAACGCGTCGTCGCGGCGGTGGATTGCGGCCTGGCGATCAATCCGGATCAGATCCGCGCCCAGGTCGAGGGCGGGATCGGCTTCGGGCTCAGCGCCATATTCGGCGAGGAAATCACTCTGACTGACGGCAAGGTCGACCAGGGCAATTTCGACCTCTATACGCCGCTGCGGATCGATGCGATGCCGGCAGTCGAGGTCCACATCGTCGCCTCCGCAAACCCGCCCTCCGGTATCGGCGAGCCCGGCGTGCCGCCGATCGGCCCTGCCGTTGCCAACGCCGCCTACAAGGCGCTCGGCAAGCGGATCCGCGTCATGCCTTTGGCAAAATCGCTGAACGCGTAAACCTGCCTGCCCGGCTGGCCAGACGGTCGGCCGGGCAAGCATGCTCGCGGCGTCAGGCAGCTTCGAATCTTTCCGGTCGGAAATTCGCGAGCATGGGGTGCTTCTCACCCGTGGCGATTTCGAAAGCCAGAAGCTCGCCGGCGATCAGGCCAAGCGTCGCTCCGCTATGGCTGAAGGCGACGAAATAACTCCGGATCGCCTTGAGTTCGCCGAAGACTGGCTCGCCATCGCCCGGGATCGGCTTGCGGCCGACGCCATAGCCTTCGAGTTCCAGCCTTGGATTGCCCTCAAGAACCCTGGAAGCCTCGGCGAGCAGACCCTCGAGCGTTTCGGCCCTCACCTCGTAGTTTCCCTCCGATGTCTCGACGACTTCCTCCTCGGACCAGGCGGCATCGAGAACGAAGCGCTGCTCGGGCGCCGGGCGGATCGCGACGCGCGGTGTATTGAGTACCGCCTTCAAGGGCAGTTCGACAGGTCTCGTCGTCACGAGCAGCGACACCGGCGTTGCATCGTCGATCCGCTGGCCGGCCTCCGCGACCATCTTCGGCACGGACGGCCCCGTCGCAAGAAGGACGACATCGCCGCGATAGACGGTTCCCGAGGACGTCGAAGCACCCAAGGCACGCCCGCCCTCTACGACCACGCTGGCGCGGCCGCTATCGGTGACCAGTGTGCCGCCGCGTTCGGCGAATTCGGCAAGCAGCACGCCGATCAGCTTCGGCAGGTCGACCCAGCCCTCGCCGGGGTTGAAAATCGCCCCCTGCCTGGTGATCGCTCTTGCGTCCACGCCGGGGGTGATCTTTGCGACGGCGTCTGGCGCCAGATGGAGCGCATCATAGGCGAGCGAGACTTCGTGGCGATAAGCGGCCTCGATCTCGTTCGTCTCGTCGTCCGCATCCCAGGTGAGGCCACCGTCGAACGACAGCCAATCCGCATCCGGCTGACGGGCCTTAAGCGTCCGATAACGGTCGATACCGGCCATGCGCAGGCGGTGATAGGCCTGCGAACGCATGCGCGAGGAATTGAGCCAGGAGAGCGAACGGCCGGAGGCACCGTTTGCCGGGGGACCGTCATTGACGATGGTCACCTCTATTCCTCGACGCGCCAGTTGCAGGCCGGTGGATACGCCGAAGATGCCGGCGCCGATGATGACGACTTTCGATACTCTGTTCTTCTGCATGGGATTTTCTTCCAGGCCTATGACTCAAAGGTTTGATGAAGATTTCGGTGTTTCGGGCGACACGGCTAGAGGACTTCCGCCAGGAAGCGTTTCAGCCGTTCGCTTTGCGGGCGATCGAAGATCTGCTGCGGCGGGCCGGCTTCGATGACCTTGCCTTCGTCCATGAAGACGACTTGATCGGCGACGCGGCGGGCGAAGCCCATTTCGTGGGTGACGACGACCATCGTCATGCCCCGGCGGCCAAGATCGGCCATCAGGCTCAGGACGCCCTTCACCAGTTCCGGATCGAGCGCGCTCGTCACCTCGTCGAAGAGAATAACCTCCGGCTCCATCGCCAGGGCCCGCGCAATCGCGACGCGCTGCTGCTGCCCACCCGAAAGACTCCCCGGGCGGTGATGCTTGCGGCCGGCAAGCCCGACATCGTCGAGGCCCGCCATGGCTATCCGCCCGGCCTCCTCCTTCGGCATGCCCTTGATCTTCACCAGCGACAGCATGACGTTTTCGAGTGCCGTGTGATCGGGAAAGAGGTTGAAATGCTGGAAGACCATGCCGACCCGGCGGCGCAATTTCTCAGGTTTCATGGCAAGAATGCTCTCGCCGTCGAGACGAATGTCGCCACCTTTCGGCTCGACAAGGCGATTGAGGCAGCGAAGCAGCGTCGACTTGCCGGAACCGGATGGGCCGATGACGCAGGTAACGGTTCCAGGCTTGACTGTCAGATCGACGCCCTTCAGCACGTCGAGATCGCCATAGGCCATGCTGAGCTTGCGTACCTCCAGGCTGCCGCCCTTGAAGACCGGCAGGGTTTCGTCCTTGGCCTTGCCTTCCGACTCCAGCTCGCTGACCTCGTCGAGGCCGCTGGTGACCCCGCCCGGGTGCTGCTTGCCGAGGCGCAGGCGGTTGTCGATCGCGTTGACGACATGGGTGAGTGGCACGGTGATGACCAGATAGAAGACACCGGCGAGCAGCAGCGGAGAGAGGTTGCCCGTGACCACGGCCTGATCCTGGCCGACACGGAAGATCTCCCGCTCCGAAGCAAGCAGGCCGAGGAAATAGACCAGGCTCGAATCCTTGACGTTGCCGATGAACTGGTTGACCAGCGCCGGCAGCACCCGCCTGACGCCCTGGGGCACGACGATCAGCCGCATGCCCTGGCCATAGCTCATGCTGAGCGCCCGGCAGGCCTCCATTTGCCCGCGCTCGACGCTCTGGATACCCGAGCGGAAGATCTCGCCGATATAGGCGCCGGCAATGAGGCTCAGCGCCAGGATGCCGAGCGGGTAGGGAGACGGCCCGAAGATGTCGCGACCGAGCCGCGCAAAACCCTGGCCGATCAAAAGGATGGTGACGATCGCGGGCAGGCCGCGGAAGATGTCTGTATAGACCCTTGCCGGGATGCGCAGCCAAGGCGAGCGCGAGATGCCCATGATCGCCAGCATCATGCCGATGACGACGCCGAGCACCGTCGAGGCCGCCGCGAGAATAAGGGTGTTCTTCAGGCCGACGGCAATCATCGTCGGCAGCACTTCCGCCATTGCTTCCCAGTCGAGGAAGCTGCGGCGCAGATTTTCAAGCCAATTCATGGGAATGTCCTTGCCCCTTCAATCCCGGCGGCCCGGCCGCCGTATAGGCGACCGGGCGCGGATCACTAGTTCTTGGGAAGGTATTCGTCCGGCATCGGAGAGCCCGGGAACCACTTTTGGTAAAGCGTCTTCCAGGTTCCGTCCTGCATGGCCGCATGCAGTCCCTCGTTCAGCGCTTCGCGCAGGCCGTCATTGCCCTGGCGGATGACGAAGCCCGCGGGCGCATCGAAGCTCGGGATATTGACCGTCACCTTCAGGTTGTCGTAACGGCCGGTGTAGTCCTTGGCGGCTTCGTAATCGAGGAAGTGGGCGTCGATCGTCCCGTTGTTGAGAGCGACGACCGCCGAATTGTTGTCCGGGAACTTGACCAGATCCGTGCCGGCGAAGTTCTTTTGCGCGTAGATTTCCTGCAATGTTCCTTGCACGACGCCGAGGCGCTTGCCTTTCAGGCCCTCAGGCTTATTGATCGCCTCGTCGGCCGTGAGGATGGACAGATAGCCGGCAAGGTAGCCGTCGGAGAAATCAACCGTTTTCTTGCGCTGCTCGGTCGTCCCGATGGCGGCAACCGCCACATCGAAGCGTCCATTGGCGACGGATGGCATCAGCGCCGAAAATTCCTGGCCGGTGAAGACGACCTGATCCTTCTTGTAGCCGATGCGCTCGGCGACATTGAGGAAGAGCTCGATATCGAAACCGGTGAACTGGCCATCGGCGGTGGCGAACGTATAGGGCTTGGCGTCCCCCATGGTTCCGACGCTGATCACCTTGGGGTCGATGAGTCCCAGCTTGTTTTCCTCGGCGGTGGCGCCCGAAACGGCGGCACCGAGGACAGACAGCGCAAGCGCCACAAAAGAGGCGCGCGTTCGAGTGAGCAACGATGCTCCAGTCTTCATCATGTTCATCAAGAGGTTCTCCGCTCTGGTGTTCCGTTATTGCTGCGCCGACGGTGCCTTTCAGGCAGAGCAGTCGCGTGCGGACAGGAGGTCGGCACGGCCCGTCCGGCGAAATGCCTTTTCGGCATGCCGGTGCAGCTTATCCGATGAGACCGGTCTCTTTTGTGAATGAGACCGGTCTCTTCCGGACTTGATGATTGTTAGCTGCGCATTGACCACTCGTCAACATCTCTTGTAATGCTAATGCATGGATGAGCATCTCCCGCGAAAACCCTCTGTCACGGTGGCCGACGTCGCGCGCGCCGCAAACGTATCGAAAGCCACCGCTGCGCGCGTTCTCGGCGGCTATGGAACGGTCAGCGACGGCGTCCGGGAAAACGTCCTGCAGGCGGCGCGCAGGCTCGACTACAGGCCGAACGAGCTGGCACGCAGCATGACGACCGGCCGATCGGGGACGATCGGCGTCGTCGTCGGCGATATCGAGAACCCGTTCTTCAGTGCCGCGGTACGCGGCATCGCGGATATTGCCAAAACCGCCGGGTTCAACGTCATCCTCGCAAACTCCGGCGAGGACATCGAAGCCGAAAAAGCCGCGGTCAAAACCCTGCTCGCCAAACGCGTCGACGGTCT
This sequence comes from Sinorhizobium sp. BJ1, assembly GCF_002531555.1. Taxonomy (NCBI): domain Bacteria; kingdom Pseudomonadati; phylum Pseudomonadota; class Alphaproteobacteria; order Hyphomicrobiales; family Rhizobiaceae; genus Sinorhizobium; species Sinorhizobium sp. BJ1. The sequence goes on along the minus strand of NZ_NWTH01000010.1, from coordinate 97,343 downwards.
GATCGTCACGCCCTCGCGCGCTCGTGAGACGTCGCATCTCGAGGACGTGGTTCGATCCGGAAGGCCGCTGGCGCTTCTGGACCGCGCCATACCAGGCCTGTCGGTCGACGCGGTTACCGTCGACGACCGTGAGGCGGCAGAGGCGGCGACAGAGCTGTTGATTGGCCGGGGTCACCGCAAGATCGCCTATATCACCGCCTGCGATACGCCGGAGCACCGCTACGCTACCATCGAAGACATTCACACGGCCTCGGTTCGCCTGCGCATCGAAGGGTTCCTCGCTGCCTGCCAAAGGGCGCGGATCCTCGATCCCACCGGTTTGATCCGGCTCGGCGCCAACGGCCGCGCCGAAACCCGCAAACTTGCCCTCGAGCTTCTCGGCTCACACGAGCGGCCGACCGCGATACTGGCCTCCGACAGCCTCATCGCCCTGGAAGTGTTCAAGGTGATCCGCGAACTGTCCCTCCGGATCCCCGATGACGTGTCGCTGATCACCTTCCACGATGCGGACTGGACGAGCGTCACGACCCCGCCGATCACCGTCGTCGACCAGCCCGTCTATCGGCTTGGCGAAGCCGTGGCGAAGCTCCTGGTGGCGCGCATGAAGGGCGAGGCTGCGGAACCTCGGCACATTGTTCTGCCCACGACGCTGATTTCGCGCGCCTCCGTTTCGGAGGCGACAAGTTCCAACTGACAACGGAAATGGGTGGCAATTACCCCTCTGGCCGACGGGCATCTCCCCCAATTAAGCATCGCTTCGGAAGTGAGCAGTGGTGCGAAACCCCGACAACCTCAGGCGCCGGCACTACTGCATGCTTGCTCAGATGGCAGCCAATTTAAGGATAAACATGGAGCAATTCAAAGTGCTACAGCAATCTTTGCGCGCCTGATAAGACGCGTGGCGCTGTAGAGCACATTGAAGACGCCCGGTTTCGCTCGCGCCAGGAAGCCGGGCTGAGGGAGGTCACGCGGCGGAATTCCCGATTGAAGTTCGACTTCGTTTGAAAACCGGATTCGAACATCGCTGCGGTCACCGACATGTCGGTTTCCCGAAGGAGCCGGCAGGCTTCGGCAATTCGGAAATCGTTGATATATTGAGAGACGTTCTTGCGCGCCAACGGGTTGACTGCACCGGATATCTGCCGGGCCGGCACCCCGGCGCGCCGCGCCAGCCGCGACAGGGTCAGGTTTTCATCACGGGCCAGTTGCTGTTCGGCGAACAGATGGTCGATCCGATCCAGGACTTCACGGTCTTTCGCCGCCAGCGACGAAGCCTGATCGATGTTCGGGGCGGCTGCCGGCAGCGGCCGCGCGCGGGCCGCGACGCTTGCGGTAAGGCCGAAGCTCGTCACGAACGCGCTCGACTACACCGAAGACATGCGCAACGACCCTGCGGTCTATCTCGACGGGCGCGCGGTCGGTTGCATTACCTGCGCCTATGGCCCGCAGGCGGCCGGCACGACGCTGGTCGCGCTGCGCTCCATCGTCCATGCTCTGCGCGGCTGGCCGACCCCGCTCGGTGTCGGCATCAACAGCGCCTCCTGCCGTTTCTCGCGAGGCGAAGAACCGAGCGACGCCGCAATTGCCGATCAGTTGAAGATCCTGGCCACCCAGGTCATCCAGGGCGCCTTCGCGATGCGGGCCGGGCTGGCTGCGGCCCGGAAGCCGGGCCGCCTGATCTCGGTAGCCTGAGGCAAGGCCGCAAACGACTCCTGAAAGGCACGAGTTCATGACCATTGCAGTAAAGGTGAACCAGACCAGGGTCGCCGTTGTCCGCGCACGCTGGCACGCCGATATCGTCGACCAGAGCGCAAACGCCTTCGTCGATGAATGGGAAGCCCTCGGCGGCCGGCGAACAGAAGTCGATCTCTTCGACGTACCGGGTGCGCTGGAGATCCCGCTCCAGGCTCAAACGCTGGCGCCCGGCGAATATCAAGCGATGGCTGCGCGTTTGTGGTCGATGGCGGCAATTTACCGCCACGATTTCGTTTGCCAGAACCGTTCTCGACGGCATTATGCGCGTCCAGCTCGACACGGGGGTGCCGTTTCTGTCGGCTGTATTGACGCCTCGTAATTTCCAGGAGACGGAGGCGCACATCCGCCTTTGTGATCAAAGGCCGCGAAGCGGACCAGGCCTGCCGGGCGATGGTCGCAGCCCGGGCCGATCTACTTGCATCTCGGCCAAGACCGGACTTTCAACGCGGCATCCACCGTCGCGACCTCGCCGATCCCGCCTTCCGATAAAAACAGTCTTGACGGCGCGGCGATATCGATGACTATTGGCGTCCATTCACCAGGGGGGTCCCGGCAAGGGGCTGAGATACTGCTAGAGCGCGCAGTGACCCGTTGAACCTGATCCAGTTCATACTGGCGTAGGGACGGTGCAGACGCTTGATGCCAGGATTCCGTATTTCCCACGATCCATCGGCGATACGTCTTTTCATCCTTCCGGCTTCAGAACTGGGTCTCCAACGCGAAAACTTTGGAGCCTCAAGATGAACGTTTTCAAGCCTCACCCCGCGACACCGTCGGTCACGCAGGGGCCGCTTCCGGCGTCCCGCAAGGTCTACAAGGCGGGAGAGATCCATGCCGATATCCGCGTGCCTATGCGCGAGATCGCGCTGCATCCGACATCCGGCGAGCCGCCGGTCACCGTCTATGATGCCTCCGGGCCCTACACGCTGGAGGACGCCGACATCCGCATCGATCAAGGCCTGCCACGTCTTCGCCGCGACTGGATTCTTGCTCGCGGCGATGTCGAAAGCTACGACGGACGCGCCGTCAAGGCGGAGGACAACGGTTTTGCCACCGGCGAGCGGCTGACGGCGGAATTCCCCCTGCGCCACCAGCCGCTGAGAGCCAGGCCGGGGCAAGCGGTCACGCAGCTTGCCTATGCCCGGGCGGGCATCATCACGCCGGAGATGGAATTCATCGCCATCCGCGAGAACCTCGGCCGCAAGGCGGCGAAAGAGACGCTTCAGCGCGACGGCGAGAGCTTCGGCGCGGCGGTGCCCGATTTCGTCACTGCGGAATTCGTCCGCCAGGAAGTGGCGAGCGGGCGGGCGATCATTCCGGCCAATATCAACCATCCGGAATCCGAGCCGATGATCATCGGCCGGAACTTCCTGGTGAAGATCAACGCCAATATCGGCAATTCCGCCGTCACCTCGTCGATGGCCGAGGAAGTCGAGAAGATGGTCTGGGCGACGCGCTGGGGCGCTGACACGGTCATGGACCTTTCGACCGGCCGCAACATCCACAATATCCGTGATTGGATCATCCGCAATTCGCCGGTGCCGATCGGCACGGTGCCGCTCTACCAGGCGCTGGAGAAGGTAAACGGCATCGCCGAGGACCTGACCTGGGAGGTCTTCCGCGACACGCTGATCGAGCAGGCCGAACAGGGCGTCGACTATTTCACCATCCATGCCGGCGTGCGGCTGCATTACATTCCGCTGACCGTCAACCGCGTCACCGGCATCGTCTCGCGCGGCGGCTCGATCATGGCCAAGTGGTGCCTGCACCACCATCGCGAAAGCTTCCTCTACGAGCATTTCGACGAGATCTGCGACATCTGCCGTGCCTATGACGTCTCCTTCTCGCTCGGCGACGGGCTGCGCCCCGGCTCGATCGCCGACGCCAACGATGCGGCGCAGTTCGCGGAGCTCGAAACGCTCGGCGAACTGACGCAGATCGCCTGGGCGAAGGACTGCCAGGTGATGATCGAGGGCCCCGGCCACGTGCCGATGCACAAGATCAAGGAGAACATGGACAAGCAGCTTGAAGTCTGCGGCGAGGCGCCCTTCTACACGCTAGGGCCGCTGACGACCGACATCGCCCCTGGCTACGACCACATCACCTCCGGCATCGGCGCGGCGATGATCGGCTGGTTCGGCACCGCCATGCTCTGCTACGTCACGCCGAAGGAGCATCTGGGACTGCCGGACCGCAACGACGTCAAGGTGGGCGTCATCACCTACAAGATCGCCGCCCACGCCGCTGATCTCGCCAAGGGCCATCCGGCCGCTCGCATCCGCGACGACGCCCTGTCGCGCGCCCGCTTCGAGTTCCGCTGGGAGGACCAGTTCAACCTGTCGCTCGATCCGGAAACGGCCCGCAATTTCCATGACGAGACGCTTCCGAAGGAGGCGCACAAGGTCGCGCATTTCTGCTCGATGTGCGGCCCGAAATTCTGCTCGATGCGGATTTCCCACGACATCCGCGCCGAGGCGCAGAAGGAAGGGCTGGAAGCGATGGCGGCGAAATACCGCGACGGCGGCGACCTCTACATGCCGCTCGACGGTGCCGGCCAACCCGCCGGAGAGTAGAATGCGCGTGCTGATCAAAGGGGCCGGCGTCGCCGGCCTTGCGGCCGCCCATGCGCTCGTCGCGCGCGGCGTGGAGATCGCCGTTTCGGAGCCCTCTCCGGGCGTCGCCGGCGCCGCCTCCTGGTATGCAGGCGGCATGCTGGCGCCTTGGTGCGAGCGGGAAAGCGCCGAGGAAGCGGTCCTCACGCGCGGCATCGGCGCAGTGGACTGGTGGGAAGCCGCCCTTCCCGCCGGTTCCGTGCATCGCAACGGCACGCTTGTCGTGGCGCCGCCGCGCGACAGCGGCGAGCTCAGGCGCTTCGCCTCACGGACCTTCGGTTTCCGCTGGCTCGCGGCGGAGGAAATCGCCGCGCTCGAGCCGGCGCTTGCCGGCCGTTTCCGCGAGGCGCTGTTCTTTCCGGAGGAAGCGCATCTCGACCCGCGCCACGCACTTTCGACACTCAGGGCGGACCTCGAAGCCCGCGGTGTCCCGCTCGGCGGCGATATCGACGAGAGCGACTTCGACCTGACCGTCGATTGCACCGGCGCCGCAAGGATCGGCGACGCTGCGGGACTGCGCGGCGTTCGCGGCGAAATGCTTTATCTGCATACGGATGAGGTCGCGCTCTCGCGTCCGGTGCGCACGCTGCATCCCCGCATCCCGCTCTATGTCGTGCCGCGCGGCGACGGGCTCTTCATGTGCGGGGCGACGATGATTGAGAGCGACGACGCCGGCCCGATCACCGCCCGTTCGCTGATGGAGCTGTTGAACGCCGCCTACGCGTTGCATCCGGCCTTCGCCGAGGCGCGCCTCGTCGAGACCGGCACCGGCGTGCGCCCGGCTTTTGCCGACAACCTGCCGCGCGTCTCCCTGCAGAAGAACACCATCACCGTCAACGGGCTCTACCGTCACGGCTTCCTCCTGTCTCCGGCGCTGGCCGAGGAGGTCGCGACGCTGGTCGTTGGCGGACAATTGAAGAGAGGACATGCCCGATGAAGCTCATCGTCAATGGCGAGGAGCACGAACTCCAGGCGGCCACCCTGGCCCAACTGCTCGTTTTCCTCGAATACGACGGCGACTGGCTCGCCACGGCCGTCAATGGCGAGCTGGTGCACAGCGCCGATCGCCGAATCCATCTCCTGAAAGACAGCGACCGCATCGAGGTCCTGTCACCCATGCAGGGAGGCTGAACATGCCGCAATTCTATGGAACCGAGGTGCGGTCGCGACTGCTGCTCGGCACCGCCCGCTACCCCTCCCCGGCCATACTTGCCGAAGCCGCGCGCCGCTCGGGCACCGATATCGTTACGGTGTCGCTGCGCCGCGAGTCAGCCGGCGGCAGGAATGGCGGCGCGTTTTTCCAGCTCATCCGCGAGCTCGGTGTTCACGTGCTGCCGAACACAGCCGGCTGCCATTCCGTGTCGGAAGCGGTGCTGACGGCCAAGATGGCGCGCGACGTGTTTGCGACCAACTGGATCAAGCTCGAGGTGATCGGCCATCATGATACGCTGCAGCCGGATGTCTTCGGCCTCGTCGAAGCGGCCGGCATCCTCACCGGCGAAGGCTTTGAGGTGTTCCCCTATACGACCGATGATCTGATCGTTGCGGAACGGCTGCTCGAGGCCGGCTGCAAGGTGCTGATGCCCTGGTGTGCGCCGATCGGCAGCGCCGTGGGTCCACGGAACCTGGCCGCGCTACGCACCATGCGCGCCGCGTTTGCCGACGTGCCGCTGATCGTCGACGCCGGCATCGGCCGCCCGTCGCATGCGACAACGGTCATGGAGCTCGGCTATGACGCCGTGCTGCTCAACACCGCCGTTGCCGGGGCCGCCGATCCGGCCGCCATGGCCGAAGCTTTCGCCAGCGCGATTGAGGCAGGACACATGGCCCATGGCGCCGGCATGCTGGAGCCGCGTGACATGGCCGTCCCTTCGACCCCCGTCATCGGAAAGGCGGTCTTCTCGTGAAACTCGACCCTTTCTATCTCATCGTCGACAGTGCCGCCTGGATCGAACGGCTGGTGCCGCTCGGCGTCAAGCTCGTGCAACTCAGGATCAAGGACTCCAGCGACGAAGAAATCCGCGGCCAGATCCGTATTGCCAAATCGGTCTGCGCCGCCCACGGCTGCCAACTGATCGTCAACGACTATTGGCGGCTGGCGATCGAGGAAGGTTGCGGCTTCGTCCATCTCGGTCAGGAGGATCTGGCCGAGGCCGATCTCGGCGCGATCCGCGCCGCCGGGCTGAAGCTAGGCGTCAGCACCCATGACGAGACGGAACTCGAAACGGCGCTCGCCGCCGAGCCGGACTATGTGGCGCTGGGGCCGATCTATCCGACGATCCTGAAACAGATGAAATGGGCGCCGCAGGGCCTGGCGCGGCTTTCCGCCTGGCGCGATCGCGTCCAGCCGCTGCCGCTTGTAGCGATCGGCGGGCTCAATCCGGATCGGATCGACGGCGTCTTTGCCCATGGCGCCGATTGCGCCGCCGTCGTCACCGACATCACGCTCAACGCCGACCCGGAAGGCCGGACGACGGAATGGATCCGGAAGACGGCAGCTTGGCGTTAGCCCCCGTCATCTGGTCGCCATGCTGGCGACCAGATCGCTGAACCTTTCGCCCTGGATGCCCACATGGGTCCGCAGCAGCCGGCGGGCCTCTTCCCCATCCCCAGCAAAGATCGCGCCGACGATGCCGCAATGTTCCGAGAAGGACGTCGAGAGGCGATTGCGCACGCGCAGCTGCAGCCGACGATAGGGACGCAGCCGCCGATGCAGTTGCATGCATTGCTCCTCGAGGAAGTCGCTGCGGCTTGCCGCGTAGATCGCCTTATGGAATTCCTCGTTGTCGTAATAGTAGGCGTCACTGTCGCCGGCCTCGGCTGATTGCTCGCAGCGCTTGTGGGCCGCCGTGATCGCCTGACGGGAACCCTCGTCGAGGCGGCGGGCGGCAAGCGACCCGGCCAGGCCCTCGAGCTCCGCCATGACCTCGAACATTTCGTAGATGCGGTGCGGTCCCGGATCGATGACGACGGCGCCGCGCCGAGGCCGAATCTCGATGAGGCCGATCGCATTGAGCTGCATCAGCGCCTCGCGAACCGGCGTCCGCGATACGCCGTAGCGGCTGGCCAGAACCATCTCGTCCAGCCGTTCGCCAGGGGCGAACTCATTGGAAAGGATTGCGTTCTCGATCTCGTCCCGGAGCCACCGGCCGACATTCTCGGACATTCGTTCGTGACCTCATAATACAGCACTGAAGTTCTTGTATACACGACGATTGACGTCGTGCACGCAGTGTGTCACCTTATATACTATACTGCCAAGCCTCAGAAATGAGAACGCTGGCGAATGCGGAGGCCTTAGTCGGTCGTCCCGCCCATGCAGCAGGAGGAGAGTGGCATGCCCGGGACCTCTTTTTTCAGCGACATGCTCCAGGGTATCACCGAGCGCGGCCGCAAGCTGTTGTTTGCCGGTTCGCGCACCACGGATGCCACGGTCGAAGCCGATCTCGCGACGCTATGCGAAATGCTGCTGTCGAGCCGCGGCGAAGCCTCCGGCATGGCCATTGCCGCCGAGATCCTCGAGCGCTGGAGCAAACTCGACAGTGCCGGCGTGCAGCAGTTCCTGCACATGTTCTCTGAGAAATTCGGTGCCGATACGGCGAAGCTCGACAAGGCGGTCGACAGGTACCGTGCCGAAAAGACCCCCACGGCGATCATCGCGCTTCACAAGGCGGCGGAACCGCGCCGCCAGGAGCTTCTGCGCCGGCTGAACCTGGCGCCGAACGGCACGGCCAAGCTCGTCCAGATGCGTCAGCAACTGCTTGGGCTGAAGGAGCGCCCCGAGGAATTTCGCGCCGTCGACACCGACTTCGCGCATCTGTTCGGCTCCTGGTTCAATCGGGGCTTCCTGACGCTGCGCCCGATCGACTGGACGACGCCGGCGCACATCCTCGAAAAGATCATCAAATACGAGGCGGTGCACGAGATCGCCGGCTGGGAGGAATTGCGCCGTCGCCTGGCGCCGGCCGACCGGCGCTGCTTTGCCTTCTTCCACCCGCGACTGGTGGACGAGCCGCTCGTCTTCGTCGAAGTGGCGCTCACCCGATCCGTCCCAAGCGCCATCAAGGACGTGCTCGACGAAGGCCGGGAGCAGATCAATCCCGACCAGGCGACGACCGCCGTGTTCTATTCGATCTCCAACTGCCAGGACGGCCTGCGCGGCATCTCGTTCGGCAATTTCCTGATCAAGCAGGTCGTCGAGGACCTGCGCCGCGACCTGCCCGGCCTCAGGACTTTCGTCACGCTTTCACCGGTTCCGGGCTTTGCCCGTTGGCTCGCCAAGGCGCGCAGCCCGGAAGCCGAGCCGCTGCTGACCGACGAGGACCGCAATGTGCTGGTGCTGCTCGATGATCCGGCATGGGTTAATGACGCGAGCACGGCAAGCGAGGTCGAGCGTGTGTTGCTACGGCTCGCAGCCCATTATTTCCTGGTCGAACGGACGCCGGAAGGCCGTCCCGTCGATCCGGTCGCCCGCTTCCACCTCGGCAACGGGGCCCGGCTGGACAGGCTGAATTTCCTCGGCGACCGCTCCGCCAAGGCCATGCAGCAGGCGCACGGGCTGATGGTCAACTACCTCTACAAGCTCGAGGACATCGAGGCCAACCACGAGGCGCTGGCGCAACGCGGCGAAGTGACGGCATCGCCGGCCGTCAAGAGCCTCATCGGCCGAAACGGGGACAGCCGCCGTGGCGGCAAGAACGAACTTTCGCGACCGTTCGCACAGGTCATGAACGGCAAGATTGGAGGAGGGCGCAAGTGAGCAACCATCTTTTCGACGCCATGCGGGCGGCCGCTTCCGGCGATGCGCCGTTCATCCGGCTCAATGGCGGCCGGACCTGGTCCTATCAGGACGCGCGCGACCTATCGAGCCGCATCGCCGGCGCCATCGATACGCTCGGCATCCGCCCGGGCGACCGGGTCGCGGTACAGGTCGACAAGAGCCCCGAAGCGCTGATCCTCTATCTCGCCTGCCTGCGCAGCGGCGCGGTCTATCTGCCGCTGAACACCGCCTATACGCTCGCCGAACTCGACTATTTCATCGGCGACGCCGAGCCGCGCCTGGTCGTCGTTTCCTCGGCGGCCCGGGAGAGTGTCCGAACAATCGCAGAGCCTCACGGCGCCATCGTCGAAACGCTCGACGCCGACGGCAAGGGCTCATTGCTCGATCTCGCCCGCGACGAACCGGCCGACTTCGTCGATGCCTCGCGCACCGCCGATGACCTGGCAGCGATCCTCTATACGTCGGGAACGACCGGCCGGTCCAAGGGCGCTATGCTCACTCACGGCAACCTGCTCTCGAATGCCATGACCTTGCGCGACTGCTGGCGCGTGACCGCCGGCGATCGGCTGATCCATGCCCTGCCGCTCTTTCATACCCATGGGCTGTTTGTCGCCACGAATGTAACGCTGCTTGCCGGCGCCTCGATGTTCCTGCTTCCGAAGTTCGATCCGGAAGAGGTCTTGTCGCTGATGCCGCAGGCGACGCTCCTGATGGGCGTTCCGACCTTCTACGTGCGCCTCCTGCAGAGCCCGCGCCTCGACCGGCTGGCGGTCGCGAACATGCGCCTCTTCGTTTCCGGTTCCGCGCCGCTGCTGTCCGAAACACATGTCGAGTTCAGGAAGCGTACCGGTCACGCGATCCTCGAGCGCTACGGCATGACCGAGACCAACATGAACACCTCGAACCCCTATGACGGAGAAAGGATTGCCGGAACGGTCGGCTTCCCGCTGCCCGGCGTGACGGTGCGCGTCACCGATCCGGCCACCGGCGCTGCCCTGCCGCCGGAGGAGACCGGCATGATCGAGATCAAGGGGCCGAACGTCTTCAAGGGCTACTGGCGGATGCCGGAAAAGACCGCCGCGGAATTCACCTCCGATGGGTTCTTCATCAGTGGCGATCTCGGCAAGATCGACAGGGATGGCTATGTCCATATTTCCGGCCGCAGCAAGGACCTGGTGATTTCCGGCGGATACAATATCTATCCCAAGGAGGTCGAGGGCGAGATCGACCAGCTCGAGGGTGTCGCCGAAAGCGCCGTGATCGGCGTCCCGCATCCCGATTTCGGCGAGGGCGTCACGGCCATCGTCGTACGCAAGCCGGAGGCGGCGCTCGACGAAAGCGCCATCCTCGGCGCGCTCAAGGACCGGCTGGCGCGCTACAAGCAACCCAAACGCATCCTCTTTGCAGACGACTTGCCGCGCAACACGATGGGCAAGGTCCAGAAGAACGTGCTGCGGCAGCAATACGCCGACCTATACGCCAGGACGTGACCGCGCGCCCTCTGGGAGGAAGGCGCACGGACATCATCTTCAATCTCGGAAAGCGATAACTACGGCGCTGGACGCGCCGGAGGGAGGGGAATCATGAGCATCGAAATCCTATCCATACTGCTCTTGATCGGCATGTTCGTCATCGCGACGATCCAGCCGATCAACATGGGAGCGCTGGCATTCGGCTGCACCTTCGTGCTCGGATCGCTGATCATCGGCATGAAGGCCAATGATATCTTCGCCGGCTTCCCGAGCGACCTGTTCCTGACGCTGGTCGCCGTTACCTACCTCTTCGCCATCGCGCAGATCAATGGCACGATCGACTGGCTCGTCGAATGCGCCGTGCGGCTGGTGCGCGGCCATGTCGCCTGGATTCCCTGGGTGATGTTCCTGGTCGCCGCCGTCATCACCGGATTCGGCGCGCTCGGGCCGGCGGCCGTCGCCATTCTGGCGCCGGTGGCGCTGAGCTTTGCCGTGCAGTACCGCATCCACCCGGCGATGATGGGCCTGATGGTCATCCATGGCGCGCAGGCCGGCGGATTCTCGCCGATCAGCGTCTATGGCGGCATCACCAACCAGATCGTCGTCAAGGCAGGCCTGCCTTTCGCGCCGACATCCCTTTTCCTCTCCAGCTTCTTCTTCAACCTGGCGATCGCGGTGCTGGTGTTCTTCGTGTTCGGCGGTGCGCGGGTGATGAAACAACAACCCGCATCTTTTGGTCCCTTGCCCGAACTGCATCCCGAAGGCGTGTCGGCGTCGATCAGAGGCCATGGCGGCACGCCTGCCAAGCCGATCCGGGCGCACACGTACGGCACCGCAGCTGACACCGCTACGACGATGCGACTGAACAGTGAGAGGATCACGACGCTGGTCGGCTTGACGGCGCTCGGCATCGGCGCCCTGGTCTTCAAATTCAATGTCGGCCTGGTGGCGATCACCGTCGCCGTCGTGCTCGCGCTGCTGTCGCCGAAAACCCAGAAGGCGGCAATCGACAAGGTGAGCTGGTCGACCGTGCTGCTGATCACCGGCATCATCACCTATGTCGGCGTCATGGAGAAGGCCGGGACAATCGACTATGTCGCCAGCGGCATCTCAAGTCTGGGCATGCCGCTCCTGGTGGCGCTGCTCCTGTGCTTCACCGGGGCGATCGTCTCCGCCTTTGCCTCCTCGACGGCACTGCTCGGCGCCATCATCCCCTTGGCAGTGCCGTTCCTGCTGCAGGGCGAGATCAGCGCCATTGGCGTCGTGGCCGCGATCGCCATCTCGACGACGATCGTCGATACCAGCCCGTTTTCGACGAACGGCGCGCTCGTCGTTGCCAACGCGCCGGACGACAAGCGCGAGCACGTGCTGCGCCAGCTACTGGTCTACAGCGCGCTCATCGCCATCATCGGGCCGGTGGTCGCCTGGCTGGTCTTCGTCGTACCTGGCCTGGTTTGACGGCAGGGTCGCCGATCGAGGAATGCCCGGTGCCGTTCATCCAAACTGGAGGAAATACATGTTGAAACGCTTGGCCTTCATGTCAGCCATGCTGTCCTTCGCTCTGCTGCCGAGCAATTCCTGGGCCCGCGTGATCGCCTTTGAGATCAAGGCGTCCGGGCCTGCCTTTGAGGGCAAAGCCTTCGGCGAGATCGGTACCTACGAACGGATTGATGCGATCGCCGCTTTTGCCATCGATCCGAAGTCGCCGCGCCTCGCCGGTATCGTGGATATCGACAAGGCGCCGGCGAATGCGTCGGGCGAGGTCGTGTTCAGCACCGAGGTTTCGATCCTGCGGCCGTCGAATGCGGCGCAGCGCTCGGCCTTTCTCTTCTACGAGGTGCCGAACCGCGGCAGGAACCTGAGCTTCCAACTCCTTAACCGCGCCAAGTCTACTAATGTCCCAGCCACCACCGCGGACGCCGGCGATGGGTTTCTCATGAAGCGCGGCGACACCATCGTCTGGAGCGGTTGGCAGACGGGCCTTGCCGACGAGTTCCTGAACATCGACCTGCCCGTCCTTGACGGCGTCACGGGCCAGTCGCGCGAACAGTTCATCTTCGACAAACCCGGTCGATCGAGCACGGCGAAACTCACTTACCCGGCGGCCGACCTCGATCCGTCGAAGGCCAGGCTCACGGTCCGCGCCAGGGACCGCGACGCGCCGCAACAAAGGCCGGGGCTGGGCTTCAGATATCGGAGTCCGACGGAAATCGAAATCACCCGGCCTTCAGACATGGATGCCGGTGCGATCTATGAATTCGTCTACCCGGCAAAGGATGCGGTCCCGGCCGGCCTGGCTTTCGCCGCCACCAGCGACCTGATCTCTTTCCTGCGTGGCAATCAAGGTCACGAGGCGGAAAATCCGCTCGACGGCGTGCAGCACACGATCGGCATGGGGATCTCCCAATCGGGGCGCTTCCTTCGCGACATGATCTTTCAGGGCTTCAACGCCGACGAGAAAGGTAACAGGGTCTTCGACGGAGCGATCCCGCATATCGCCGGCTCGCGCAAGAGCTTCACCAATTTCCGCTTCGCCCAGCCGGGCCGCTATTCGCGCCAGCACGAGGACCACGACTATCCGGGCGATCAGTTCCCCTTCACATACACCGAAACCCGTGACCCCGTGAGCGGCGAGAGCGGCAGCATTCTTTCGGTCTGCAGCCCGACGGACACGTGCCCGAAGATAATGCATACCGACACCTCGACCGAGTTCTGGCAGGCTCGCGCGTCCCTGGTCACGACGTCGCCGGACGGCAAACAGATCGAGATGCCTGACAATGTGCGGCTCTATTTCATCGCGGGGGCGCCGCATTCCAACGATTGGTCTGCGAAATCCGGAGAGGAAGCGGCCTGCGCCTTTCCGACAAATCCGCTGAGCGCCGCGCCGGTCATGCGGGCGCTATATGTGACGATGGCGGACTGGGTCTCTGAGGACAGGGCTCCACCTCCCAGCCGCTATCCGAGCCTGACAGACGGAACGCTCGTCAGCCTGGACAAGCTGAAACTGCCGAAGATCAATGGCGAAGTGGCGCGGCCGGTCTTCAACGAGCTCAGGGCGATGGATTACTCCTCCCAACCGCCGTCGCGCGGCAAGGCCTATCCGGTATATCTGCCCGCCGTAGATACGGACGGCAATCCGCTCGGCGGTATCAGGATGGCCTATGTTCAGGCGCCGCTTGGAACCTATGCCGGCTGGAACCTCCGCAAGAGGGGCTTCGGAGAGGGCGAGCTCTGCAGCCTTACCGGTACCTTCATCCCGTTCCCCAGGAAACGAAGCGATGCCGATAGTCGAGACCCCTTGAGCGACCGCTATGCCGATAGCGAAGCCTATGTCGCGGCGGTCAAACGTGCCTCGGAAGGACTGGTCGCCGATGGCTTCATGCTTCCCGACGATCTCGGCTACGTGCTCGATCGCGCTCGTGAGGACAGTGCGTTGCTGCCCTGATCGACCCGGCAAGGGGCGCAGCTCTCTCCTCCGCCCTCGCCGCTGGCGGCACTCGAAGAAAAGCCCCGGAACTGACGTTCCGGGGCCATCGGTCGCCTGACCGGGAGAAATAAATCAGGCGGCCTGTACCTTTTTCGAAATACGGGCCCATTCGGGAATCCAGTCTCGATGGGCGACGAGCAGGTCGTCGACGAGCGACCAGATCTGGTCGAGGTCGAGCTCGGCGGCCGTGTGCGGATCCATCATCGCCGCGTGATAGAGGTGCTCGCGGTTTTCGGTAACGAGCGCCTGCACCGTCAGCTCTTGCACGTTGATATTGGTGCGGATGAGCGCGGTCAGCTGCGGCGGCAGCGCGCCGACATAGGTCGGCTGGATGCCGGAGGCATCGACGAGGCAGGGGACTTCGGCGGCGCAGTTTTCCGGCAGCGAGGTGATGCAGCCGTTGTTCCTGAGGTTGCCGTAGATCACCGATGGCTCGCCGGTCCAGACCGAGTTCATGATCGACGAGGCGTATTCGTGGCTCTCCGCCACCTCGATCGTCTCGGCCTCCTTGTAGGCGGCCGCCTGCCCCTTCCAGCGCTCGATCTGCTCGATGCAGCGCTTCGGATATTCGTCGAGCGGAATGCCGAATTTCTCGATCAGGTCCGGACGGCCGTCCTTGATGAAATAGGGCGTGTATTCGGCGAAGTGCTCCGAGCTCTCGGTGACGAAATAGCCGAGCCGCGTCAGCATCTCGTAGCGCACCTTGTTCGGGCAGCGCGGGTTCCAGTGGCTGGGCTTCGGGAACCGCCCTTCGCGATAGCCGCGGATCAGATCCGGATAGAGGTCGCGGTAGCTGCCGTCGTTCTGGCGATGCTCGAACTTCAGATAGAAGGCCATGTGGTTGATGCCCGCGGCCCGGTAGCGAATTTCCTCGAGCGGAATTTCAAGGTCGCGGGCAAGCTCGAAGGCCGTCCCCTGCACCGAGTGGCAGAGGCCGACCTGCTTGATCGTCGGGAATTTTTCGGCGATCGCCCAGGTGTTGATCGCCATCGGGTTGACGTACTGCAGCAGGATCGCCTCCGGGCAGACCTGAAGCATGTCCTCGCATATCTTCCAGAGATGCGGCACAGTGCGAAGGCCGCGCATGATGCCGCCGACGCCGAGTGTGTCGGCGATCGTCTGGCGCAGGCCGTATTTCTTCGGCACCTCGAAATCGGTGACGGTGCAGGGCTCATAGCCGCCGATCTGGAAGGCGACGACGACGAAATCGGCGCCTTCCAGGGCCGTCAGCTGGTTCGAATGGGTTTCGACCTTTGCTTGGACGCCAAGGGTGCGCACCAGCTTGCCGGCGACGATCTCGCTTTCGGCGAGGCGCTCCGGGTTCAGGTCCATCAAGGCGATCGTTGCGGCCGAAAGCGCCGGCCGCTGCAGAACGTCGCCGATGATGTTCTTCATGAAGACGGTCGAGCCGGCGCCGATGAAGGTGAGCTTGGGTTGTCTCGTCATGGAATAGCCTCTGTTCTCTAAGGTCACGCGGCCACTTCGAAGGCGGCTCTGACGAGCCGCTCCGTATAGGCAGTCTTGGGATTGGAAAGAATTTCGTTCACGGGGCCCTCTTCGACGATCTTGCCGTGCTGCATCACCACGACGCGGTGGCAGAGCGCGCGCACAACCTTCAGGTCGTGGGAGATGAAAAGGTAGCTGAGCCCCCGCTCGTCCTGCAGCTTGCGCAACAGGTCGATGATCTGGGCCTGCACCGAGAGATCGAGCGCTGAGGTCGGCTCGTCGAGCAGGATGAATTCCGGCTCGAGCGCGATGGCACGGGCAATGGCGATGCGCTGGCGCTGGCCGCCGGAAAATTCATGCGGAAAGCGCGACAGGATATTGCCCGGCATGCCGGCGCTGACCAGCGCATCCTGGACACGGGCGAGCCTGTCCTTGCGGTTCTCGCCGATGCCGTTGACGATCAGCCCCTCCTCGATGATCTGGCCGATCGACATGCGGGGATTGAGCGAGGAGAACGGATCCTGGAAGACGATCTGGATCCGCGACCGCAACGGGCGCATGCCCCAGCGGTCCTTGTTATGGATCGGCTCGCCATCGAAATAGATCTCGCCGCCCTCGGTGTTGATCAGCCGGATCAGCGCCTGGCCGAAGGTGGTCTTGCCGGAACCGGACTCGCCGACGAGGCCGAGCGTCTCATGCCGGCGAAGATTGAGGCTGAGGCTGTCGACGGCGATGAGCTCCTTCAGCTCCGGCTTGAAGAAGCCGCCCTTCTTCAGCATGAACGAGACCCGGACGTTGCGGCCGTCAAGCACGATCGGTGTATTGTCGGACAACGGTTTCGCCGAGCCCGACGGTTCTGAGGCGAGCAGCCGTCGCGTATAGGCATGCTGCGGGTTGGCAAACAGCGCCGCCGTCGTATTGTGCTCCTTCACCTCGCCGAGCTGCATCACATAGACATAGTCGGAGAACTGCCGCACCACCGTCAGGTCGTGGGTGATCAGGATCACCGCCATGCCGAGATCCTGCTGCAGCTTGCGAATCAGGTTGAGGATCTGCGCCTGCACGGTGACGTCGAGGGCCGTCGTCGGCTCGTCGGCGATCAGCACGTCCGGATCGTTGGCAAGCGCCATGGCGATCATCACGCGCTGGCGCTGGCCGCCGGAAAGCTGATGCGGATACTGGTTGAGCCGTGCCTCGGGATCCGGGATCTGCACGTGGCGCAGCAATTCCAGCGCGCGGGCCGCAGCCGCGCGGCGGCTCATCCGGCGATGCGCCCGGATCGCCTCGATGATCTGGCTGCCGATCGTATAGACCGGGTTCAGCGAGCTCATCGGCTCCTGGAAGATCATCGAGATGCGGTCGCCGCGCAGCGCCCGGCGCTGCCGCGCCGAGAATTTCAGGACGTCGCGGCCGTCATATTCGATGCGCGAATGCGAGGCGACCGTGGCACGCTTCGAGAGCAGCCCCATGATGCTGCGCGCCGTCACCGACTTGCCCGATCCGGACTCGCCGACGATCGCCACGGTCTCACCGCGATAGAGCTGGAAGGAGACGTCCTTCACTGCCTCGACGGTGCCGTGCTCCACCTTGAAGGTGACGGCCACCTTGCGGGCGTCGATGACCGGCCGCGTATCCTTGGTGTGGCGGTCAATCCGTTCGTCGGGTGCCGGGACAATGCTTTCGATCGCTGCCATCGGCGTTCTCCTCAATAGGGGTCGATTGCGTCGCGCAGGCCGTCACCCAGCGCATTGAAGGCGAAGACGGTGACGAGCACGAAGGCGACGGGCGAGAGGATCCAGGGATAGGAGCCGATCGCCGAATAGTTCGCCGTGTCCTGCAGCATCAGCCCCCAGGAGATCAGCGGTGGCTTCACCGCAAAGCCGAGGAACCCGAGGAAGGATTCGAGCAGCACCACCTGCGGGATCGACAGCGTGACGGCGACGATCACGTGGCTCATCACATTCGGGAAAATGTGCTGGAAGATGATGCGCCGGTCAGTCGCGCCGATGGCGATCGCCGCCCGCACATAGTCGATCCGCGCCAGCGCCAGCGTCTTGCCGCGGACTTCGCGCGACATCTGCGCCCAGCCGAGCGCCGACATCACGATGACGACAAAGGCCAGGAAGACATTGGTCGGCGCCGTCACCGGAATCAGCGAGGCGAGCGCCAGGTAGAGCGGCAACTGCGGGAAGGCCAGCACAAGCTCCACGAAACGCTGCACCCAGGCGTCGAAGCGTCCGCCGAAATAGCCCGACACCATGCCGACCGTCGTGCCGACGACGGTCACGATGGAGACGACCGTCAGCGCGATGATCAGCGATATGCGTGAGCCGTAGAGGATGCGCGACAGCACGTCGCGGCCGAACTTGTCGGTGCCGAGCAAATGCACCGGCGTGCCGTCGACGGCGCCAAAGAGATGGCGCTGGGCGGGAATGAGCCCGAAGAGCCTGTAGGGCGCGCCCTTGACGAAGAAGCCGAGGACCTGCGGATTTTCGTAGTCGGGGCCGATGATCGGCTGGAAGGTGATCGGGTCGAGCTCTTCCGTCTCGCGCACCGGGTAGCTGCGCGGCGAGAAGACGAAGTTGCCGTCCTTGTCGCGGAAGCTGATCGCCTGCGGCGGTGCGAAGGCGACGCCGGTCGCCTTCGGATCGACCGGCGACAGGAAATCGGCGAAGATCGCCATGACAACCAGCAGGCTGACGAGGATCAGGCCGAGCAGGCCCGTCCAGGAGCGTTTCAGCCGCCGCCAGACAAGGGCGGTATAGCTCTCGTGGTGGTGCTTTTCTTCCGGCTGCATTGCGACCGGTACGGTGCTATGGGCTTCGATGGTCATGCGTAGGCCCCTCCTCCCATGCGCACGCGCGGATCGAGCGCGGCGAGCAGCATGTCGGCGATGATGTTGCCGACGATCAGCGTTGCCGAAAGA
Source organism: Sinorhizobium sp. BJ1 (assembly GCF_002531555.1). Taxonomy (NCBI): domain Bacteria; kingdom Pseudomonadati; phylum Pseudomonadota; class Alphaproteobacteria; order Hyphomicrobiales; family Rhizobiaceae; genus Sinorhizobium; species Sinorhizobium sp. BJ1. The sequence continues at coordinate 78,865 of NZ_NWTH01000010.1, read as the reverse complement.
ACCAGCATGAAGGTCGCGGTGACATAGACGTCGCCCACCCACATGGAGCCGACGATCGCCGGCCCAACGGTCGGCAGCGCGAAGATGATCGCCGTCTCGATCTCGCCGGTCAGCATGTAGGGAAGCACGACACCCTGATACATGATGAGCGGGTGCAGCGCGTTCGGAACGGCATGCCGCATCACGACGGCGCTCTCGCTCAGGCCCTTGGCGCGGGCCGTCTCGACATATTGGGCATTCAGCGTGTCGAGCAGGTTGCCGCGCATGACGCGCATGTTGTAGGCGAGCCCGCCGAACGTAGCGATCGCCACGACCGGCCAGACGTGCTTCACAAGATCGACGAACTTGTCCCAGGACCAGGGCGCGCCGCCATAGCGGGCGGAATGAAAGCTGTTGATCTCGCTGACATTGAAATGGAAGACGAGGACATAGACGATGATCAGCGCCATCAGGAAGCGCGGCACCGTCATGCCGAGGAAGGAGACGGTCGAAAGCAGGCTGTCCACCCAGGAATATTGCCGGGTCGCGGCGAGGATGCCGAAGCCGATGCCGATCACCGAAGCGAGGATGTGGCAGACGAGCGCCAGCGCCAGCGTGCGCGGCAGGCGTTCGCCGACGACGTCGGCAACCGGCTTGTTGTAGTAGAGGCTATGGCCGAAATCGCCGCGCGTCACGATACCGGTCACCCAGTTGACGTATTGCAGCGGCAGCGGCTTATCGAGGCCATGCTCCTTGCGATAGGCCTGCGCCTGGGCGTCGGCTTCCTCGAAGGAGGCGCCGCCCTGGTTGATGAGTTGCGAGCGGATGTAGTCGCTATAGTCGCCGGGCGGCGCCTGGATGATGGCAAAGGTCACCACGCTCAGGACGAACAGCACCGGAATGGCAGAGGCGATGCGGACCAGCAGAAATCTGAACATGGCCGTTTCCTTCTGTCGGTTTTCCGTTGGCGGTGCCGGCCAGACCGGCACCGCCCGGAGTGAAGGGCGATCCTCCCGGCTCCGAAGGTCAGGAGCCGGGAGAGACGATCACGTTCAGTTGCTCGGGCCGCTTTCGCCGGGCTTGCCCGGAAGCTGCTCTGCATAGAGCTCGTAGTCGCCCTGCTTGTCGGCCGCAACGTAGACCCGCTCGCGGATGATCGTGTCTTCAGCCCAGTTGAACATGAAGATCGGCGCGCCCGGAGGAATGTTCGAGAAGCGCTTGTTGATGATCAGCGCCCCCGGATATTCGGTCAGGCCGACGGTATCGACATTGGTCGTCGAGACCTTCTGGAACTGCTTCATCAGATCGGCGCGCGCCTCGTTGTCGTTGCTCGCGATGAACTTGTTGACGATGTCGACGAGTTCCTGCTCGTAAGGCATGAGATCGACCTTGCCGCTTTCCGGCGCCCGGTGGTGCCAGCTCGTGCGCGGGCCGGTGGGGGCCAGCTGCGTCGTGTTCTGCACGACAGAGGTCAGCTCCTGGTCGTTGCGGCGGATCAGCCAGTCGAACTTGCCGGCATATTGCGTCGCATCGCGCTTGGTACCGTCGACCGCATTGAGGACGACCTTGAGACCGAGCTGCTCCATCTGGCCGATCAAGCCTTCCGCGAGGTTGCGGTCGGTGCCGTAATCGGAATTGACGAGCATCACGATCTGCACGTCGGCTCCGCCGGCGGTTCCTTGCGGAAAGTTGACGATGCCGTTGCCGTCCGTGTCCTTGAGCCCGGCCTTTTCGAGGAGCGCCTTGGCGCCTTCGAGGTCAAAGGGGTAGTAGATGGTCGAGTTCCGGTCGTAAAAGCTCGTGCCGGAGGAAAGCCCGCCCGGGTAGATCGCCGTGAAGGGGCCCTTCACCAGCGCTTCGCCGAGCTTCTTGCGATCGACCGCCATGGTGACGGCCTGGCGGAAATCCAGGTTGCGGTTGAGTTCCCGGACCGCCTGGGCGCGTTCGTCCGGCTCTCCCCAACCATTGGCCGAGTAGTTCATGCGCAGATTGTAGCCGATGACGCGCGGACCGAAGGCGAGCCGCGCCGGGGCGGATTCATTGGCTGCGCGCTTCAGCGACTCGACGAAGTTCTCCGGCTGCTCGAGGTTGGAGAAATCGCCCGATCCGGCGATCGCCTGAACGTCGCGGTCGGCCCAGGTCGACAGCTTGTAATGCACTTCGTTCAGATAGGGCAGCTGCTTGCCGGACTCGTCGACCTTCCAGTAATAGGGATTGCGGCGCAACACGATGATGTCGTCCGGCCGGTAGGCGACCGGCACCCAGGCGCCCATCACCGGAATGTTCATGTATTCCGGCGGGAAGCCGTTCTTGTACTGGTCGTAGGTCGTGCCGGCATATTTCGGATGCTTGGTCTTGAGGATATGCGATGGGCCGGGGCAGAAAGTGCCATAGGCCATGGAATAGAGATGCTGGCGCGGGAAGGCCTCCTTGAAGGTCCATTCGACGGTATTCTGGTCGATCTTCTTCAGTGTCGTTCCTTCACCGAAGGTCTCCGGTGTCGCGCCGTTCAGCGGCGAGACGTTCGGATCGACGACATTGTCGTCCCAGTAGAACATCACATCGTCGGCGTCGAAGGGGTCGCCGTCGGACCATTTCGCGCCCTCGATCAGATGCATCGTCAGCTTGTGGCCATCCTCGGACCATTCCCAGCTCCGGGCGAGGTTCGGCAGCGGCTCGACGTCGCTCGCCTCCACCTGGTAGAGCGGCGCGGTGCGCGTCAGGCATTCGGACATGCCGATGTCGATGCCGCCCCACCCTTGAGTCTGGCCGGCGCTGTAGTTCCAGCCCTCCGGCCGGCCGCCGATGACATGGCGCATGACGTCGCCATAGACGCCGACACCGTCCGGCATGTTGCCGGTCTTGAAGACCATCGGCTCCCTCGGCAGGCGCTCGGCAACAGGCGGCAGCTTGCCGGTCTTGACGAATTTCTCCGTGACCCATTCCGGCTCTTTGTATTCGGGCAAAGCCTTGAACTCGAGAATGGACTCGCGCGGCACAAAGGTGATCTTGCCCTGCGCCGGCACGGGCGGCTGCTCGGGCACCACGGTCGGTTCGGACGCGAAGGCCTGCACGGCAAAGGCGGATATGCCGATCAGCAGGCTGGCCGTTGTTTTCAGTCGATGCGTTCTCATTGTCTCAGGTTCTCCCTCCTGTGTTCGCCACGCCGGGACGGGTGGCGCTCCTCCTAACGGTCTCCGACGTGGCGTCATGCGCCCCCGCCGGACGACATTCGCTTCCTCACGCGGATGCCGTTTCGCGCTGTCCTTTCAAAGGCTTGGCGCAGATACGAGCGGAAGACCGCTCACATTTTCCTCAGCCGGGCCTAGCCGGCAGCGCGCAGCTTTGCGGCTTCCTTCTCGGCGCGGATTTCCTCGATAGAGCGCACCTCGCGCCGGGCCGCGCCCGTCCATTCGCGGGTCTTCACCGTCGATCGGGCGAGCCGATCCTTGGCCGCCTCGACGGCATGGGCATATTGCGGCAGCCATTGTGCTTGAGCGACGACCATTTCGTCGACCATCTGCCAGACCTCCTCCGGCGTGCAGATCGCGCCGACCAGCGGGTCGTGCAGCACCGCGAGCTTCAGAAGGTCGATGTCCCCGGTGATCGCCGCATGAACGGACATGCGCTGGACATTGATCGACGAGATGCAGGTGGCGGCACAGGCCTCGGGAAGCGTAATGCCGGACACCATGTTAATGCCGAAGCGATCCACGAAGCCAGGAGATTCGATGATCGCATCCGCCGGCAGGTTGCTGATCACGCCATTGTTCTTGACGTTGAAATGACCGCGATAGACGCGCCCGGTCTCGAGCGCTTCGAGGATATGGCTCGCATGCTCGTTCGAGCGCTTGATCGTATCGAGCGGCCTGCCGGCCTCTTCGAGGAAGCGCGGATACTCGGTCTCGAACCAGTTGCGGGTCTCGGTCGAATAGCGCAAGTAGCCGCCGGTCTCGCCATGGATCCAGTCCGACATGTCGATCCATTTGGTGATCTCGTCAGGGCGCTTGCGGTACCAGGGCAGGTATTCAGAGAGATGGCCGTTGCTTTCGGTCGAATAGACGCCGAAGCGCTTCAGGACGTCGATTCTGAGCTTCTCCTGCTTGGAGAAGACCGGATGGGCCTCGAAGGCGGCAATGAGCTCGTCCTTGCCGATCTTGCGGCCGTTGAGGCGGACGTCGATGAACCAGGTCTGGTGGTTGATGCCGGAGCAGACATAGTCGAACTCGCCGTCCTTGGCGCCGAGGATCTCGGCGATCTGCTCGGCGCCGTGCTGGACGCCGTGGCAGAGACCGACAGTGTCGACCTTTCCATATTCAATCGCCGCCCAGGTGTTCATCGCCATCGGGTTGGCATAGTTCAGGAACTTGGCCCCGGGCTCGGCGACCTCGCGGATGTCCTTGCAGAAATCGAGGATGACCGGAATGTTGCGCTGGCCGTAGAGAATGCCGCCGGCGCAGATCGTGTCGCCGACGCATTGGTCGACCCCGTATTTCAGCGGAATGCGGATATCGTCCGCATAGGCCTCGAGGCCGCCCACCCGGACGCAGCTGATGATATAGCGAGCGCCTTCGAGCGCCTTGCGTCGATCTGTGGTTGCCGTGACGCGTGTCGGCAGATTATTCGCCTCGACAATCCGGTCGAGGATCGTCTTGATCATGCCGAGATTGTGCTCGCTCAGATCCGTCAAGGCGAACTCGACGTCGCGGAGCTCCGGCACGGACAGGATGTCGGTGAAAAGCTTCTTGGTGAAACCGACGCTGCCGGCGCCGATAATGGCGATTTTGAAGCTGCCCATTTTCGTTTATGCCTCCTCGCAATGGCGATCTTCGCGCTATAAGGGTAAAATCAATTCATCGAATTGATCCGGCCGCATTCGGCGGGCCGTCCTCACCGAAAACCCTTGCTTCAAACGCCGGTTAGCCGTGCGTCTTGCGCGATCTGTGGTCATTATGTGTATAATCCGGAGCGCGACTAGAGAGGGATTGTGCTTTCATGGGTAATTCTGTGCTGCAGCATTTGATCGACCGCGGGCCGGTGATGCGGACAGTTTCGCTGCCGCGGGGAAGACAGAGCCTGCATACGATGCCGACCAGCACCGGCTACGAAATCAGAACCGACGGCAGCTACGACTGGGACGGGCGCAAGCGCGGCCAGACGCCGTTCACGGTGCTGCAGCACACGATCGGCGGCGCCGGAAACCTGCGCTACGAACAGCGCAGCTTTCGCGTGCGTGAGGGCGACACGCTGCTCCTGCTCGTGCCGCACAATCACCGCTATTGGCTGGAGGACGGCGGGCGCTGGGAGTTCTTCTGGATCTCGATGAACGGCGAGGAGGCGCTGCGCATCCACCGCTCCATTCTCGCCGTCACCGGCCCTGTCCTGAAGCTGCAGCCGGAGACGGTCGAGCACTTGGCCGACTGCAGCCTCCGCCTCATTGACGGCGGCGAAACGCCCGGACGCGCCTCGGCGATCGCCTATGAGGCGGCGATGACGCTCTATGACGACGTCTTCGGATCGCATCCGGTCATCAGCGAAGAGTACCGGAAGATGCAGCACGTCATCGACCACATCCTGGCGAATCTCGAAAAGCCGCTGCCGGTCGAAGAACTTGCCCACGTCTCCGGCTTGAGCCGCGCCCACTTCTCGCGCGTCTTCGCGGCAAGCGAGGGCATGCCGCCCGCCGAGTTCGTGCTGCAGAAGCGGCTGCAGCGGGCGGTGAAGCTCTTGACCAAGACCGCGGACCTGCCGGTCAAGGAAGTGGCCATCCTGTCCGGCTTCGAGGACCCCAACTACTTCGCCAAGGTCTTCCGCCGGGTATTCGGCGCGAGCCCGACGGAGTTCCGCACCACCGGCATGTATGCGAGCGTGCCGGCGAAAACCACCAAGATAAGCGAATCGGTTACAACGCTGGCTGCGGCTTGCGATTGAAATCTTCGCGATAAAATTTTACTAAACACAGCGCACGAAGTACGTGGCTGACTGGCGGGACCTAAGGGAATGGTGACAATCAAGGAAATCGCAGCCGCCGTCGGCGTCTCTTCGGCGACCGTGTCGCGGGTTCTCAACTACGATCCGACACTGTCGATCTCCACGAAGAAGCGCCAGGCGATCATCGAGACGGCAGAAGCGCTCAATTACGCGACGCCGCGCAACCGCAGCCGGGCGGCTCAAGGTGTCGGCGTCGGGGTCAAGCTCGCCCTCGTGCATTTCCTCGAGCCGGCCCAGGAACTGGCCGACCCCTATTACGTCGGCGTGCGGCTCGGCATCGAAAGCCGGTGCCAGGCACTGAAGAGCGAAATCGTCAAGGTCTTCCACACAGGCAGCCCCCCGGAGGCGGCGATCCTCGAGGGCGCCTCGGGCGTCGTCGCCGTCGGCCACTACTATGGCGAGCAGCTCGAATGGCTGCGCCGCCACAGCCGCCACCTCGTCTTTGCCGACTACGCGCCGGCCGGAGATGCGGACGACAGCGTGTTGAGCGACGTCGCGATGGCAATGATCCGGCTCCTGGAAGCGGTTCACGGCATGGGCTATCGCCGGATCGGCTTCATCGGCTGGATCGATGCTTTCCACGAACCCGAAAACATCCATTCGGAGCGCCGTTGCCGTACCTATATCGAGTGGATGGTAAAGGCCGGGCTCTACGATCCGGCTCTGTGCATGGTCGAGCGGATGACACCCGACAGCGGCTACGCGCTCACCAAGGCGATGTTGTCGAAGCCCAATCCGCCGAAGGTCCTGATTACTTGCAACGACAACATGGCGCTCGGCGCCTATCGGGCCATTCGCGAGATGGGCCTCAGCATCCCAGAGGACATTGCCGTGGCGAGTTTCAACGACATTCCCGTTGCCCAGTTTCTGGGGCCGCCGCTTTCCACGGTGAAGATTCCGGCCGAACTGATCGGCGAAACCGCCGTCGACCTGCTGCTCGAGCGCCTTTCCGGGCGCGAGGTTGCCAAGAAGGTGGTCCTCGGTACCGAGATCGTCTGGCGGGGGAGCACCCCGGCGCGGGATGATCCTGGAGTTGGCCGAACCACGGCCGCACGCGAAGAATTAGGCTCCGTCTAGACGTCGGCTCTATGTTCGTCGCGCTGCTTTGCCCATTTGGAGGCAGGCGCGACCGCGTGGCGGCATGCCCCGGCTTGCAGGCGGCGTATATCCCACATAGAATATACGTATATTCGTATTTGGAATATACAGATGAGGAGTCCCCGATGTCCCTCTATATTCGCGACGGTGCCGTCGACGCGCTTGCGAAGCAGGTCCAGCAGGCGATCAATGCTCCTAACAAGACGGAGGCGGTGCGCAGGGCGCTGCTCAATGAGTTGGAGCGGGCAAAACACGCTATCCCGTTGAAAGACCGGATCAAGCGGCTGCAGGAGGATGTTCGCGCCATGGGTCCGGACGATCCGGACTTCGATATGAAGAAATTTACCGATGAACAGTGGGGCGGCATCTGATGTTCCTCGATGCCTCTGCCATCGTTGCAATCCTTGGCAACGAGGAAGACGCCGATCTTCTGATTGCCAAGATCGAAGAAGCGGCGAAGCCGATCTACTATTCATCGCTTTCCATATTCGAGGCGGTCATCAGCCTCGCCCGAAAAAAGCGGGTCGGTGCGCTTGGACACCAAGTGCCGATGCCGCCGTACCTAATTGATTTGGCGCAACAGCACGTTGAGGTTTTCATCGAAGCGATTGGGGCGAAAGAGTTGACGATCGATAGCGCAATGCATCGCACGGCGATCAACGCCTGCCGGACCTACGGCGGCGTAGTCGCCCACCCCGCAAGGCTCAATTTCGGAGATTGCTTTTCCTATGCGTGCGCCAAAGCTCATCGCCTACCGTTGCTCTTCAAGGGCGAGGATTTTTCCCTGACGGACATAGAGCGCGCCTAAGCTGGTCTGTGAAAAACCCGCGGTAAAAATTTACTGAAAATATTGCGCTGCTCCCAATTTTAGGAAATACTCCCGGCCAGAGACAGGGAGGACTGTCTCGGGGAACGAACCTTGAGGGAGGAATGAATGGATATTTTCGCGCGTACCCGTCTGCCGCGGATCACCGCTCTCGCTTTGGCGAGTGCTAGCTTTCTGGCGGTGACCGCCGCTGAGGCGAAGGAAATCACCATCTGGTGCTGGGATCCGAACTTCAACGTCGCGATCATGAAGGAAGCGGGCGCCCGCTACACCAAGACGCATCCGGACGTCACCTTCAACGTCGTCGATTTCGCCAAGACCGACGTCGAGCAGAAGCTCCAGACGGGTCTCGCCTCCGGCACCGCCGATGCGCTGCCTGACATCGTGCTCATCGAGGACTACGGCGCGCAAAAATATCTGCAGTCCTTCCCCGGCGCCTTTGCGCCGCTTTCCGGCACCGTCGATTATTCCGGCTTCGCTCCCTACAAGGTCGAGGTGATGACCGTCGACGACCAGGTCTACGGCATGCCCTTCGATTCCGGCGTCACCGGTCTCTATTACCGCAAGGACTACCTCGAGCAGGCCGGCTTCAAGCCAGAGGACATGCAGAACCTCACCTGGGATCGCTTCATTGAGATCGGCAGCCAAGTCGAGGCGAAGACCGGCAAGAAGATGATGGGCCTCGACCCGAACGATGGCGGCCTTGTCCGCATCATCATGCAGTCCGCCGGGCAATGGTATTTCGACAAGGAAGGCAAGCCGAACATCACCGGCAATGCGGCGCTGAAGGCGGCGCTCGAGACCGTCGGCAAGATCATGTCCGCCAACATCTACAAGCCGGCCAATGGGTGGTCCGACTGGGTTGGCACCTTCACTTCGGGCGACGTCGCCACGGTCGTTACCGGTGTGTGGATCACCGGCACCGTCAAGGCGCAGCCGGATCAGGCCGGCAAATGGGGCGTCGCGCCGATCCCGGCGCTCTCGATCGAGGGGGCGACGCATGCCTCGAATCTCGGCGGATCGAGCTGGTATGTGCTCGAAAGCTCGGCGGAGAAGGCCGAGGCGATCGACTTCCTCAATGAGATTTACGGCAAAGACATCGACTTCTACCAGAAGATCCTGCAGGACCGCGGCGCCGTCGGCTCGCTGCTCGCCGCCCGCGGCGGCGCAGCCTACGAGGCCGCCGATCCGTTCTTCGGCGGCGAGAAGGTCTGGCAGAACTTCTCCGACTGGCTCGTGAAAGTGCCATCGGTCAAGTACGGCGTCTTCACCAACGAGGCGGATCTCGCGGTCACCGCGCAGTTGCCGGCGCTGACACAGGGCACGCCGGTCGACGAGGTGCTGAAGGCGATTGACTCCGAGATCAGCGGGCATATCCAGTAAACCGAGAGCGGGATCAGGCAGCGGATCCGTCCGCGCCTCGACTCAGCAGGTTGCCCATTTACTGACCCACGGCCGTGGCGGCTTGAGCCACGGCCAACGATATCAGTTACTCATGAGGTTGACGATGGCTCTCGCCCGCCGCGGCGGCATCGGCCGATATTATGACGTCAATGGCTGGCTGTTCGTCGCACCGGCGCTCGGGCTGATCGCCCTGTTCATGGTCTATCCGATCCTCTGGTCGCTCTGGATGTCGTTCCAGTCCGGCCGCGGCATGATGATGAAGTTCGCCGGATTCGGAAACCTCGTCCGCCTCTGGAACGATCCAGTCTTCCTCAAGGCGCTGACCAACACGATGACCTATTTCGTCGTGCAGGTGCCGATCATGATCCTGCTCGCCCTGATCCTGGCGTCGCTCCTCAACAATCCGCGGCTCGTCGGCAGGGGGTTCTTCCGCACCGCGATCTTCCTGCCCTGCGTCACCTCGCTTGTCGCTTACTCCGTGCTCTTCAAGGGCATGTTTGCGCCCGACGGCATCGTCAATTCGACGCTCCAGGCGATCGGCATCATCGCCTCGCCCATTCCCTGGCTGACAAATCCCTTCTGGGCGAAGACGCTCGTCATCATCGCCATCACCTGGCGGTGGACCGGCTACAACATGATCTTCTATCTGGCGGCCCTGCAGAACATCGACAAGTCGATCTACGAGGTCGCGCGCATCGACGGCGTCCCGGCCTGGGCCCGCTTCACCCACATCACTATCCCGCTCCTGAAGCCCGTCATCCTCTTCACCACGGTGATTTCGACGATCGGCACGCTGCAGCTCTTCGACGAGGTCTATAACCTGACCGAGGGCAAGGGCGGACCGTCCAATGCAACGCTGACCCTGTCGCTCTACATCTACAATCTCACCTTCCGCTTCATGCCGAACTTCGGCTATGCGGCGACGGTCTCCTACGTCATCGTCATCCTCGTCGCCCTTCTCGCCTTCCTGCAGTTCTTCCTGGCCAGGGAGCGCGAGAAATGAGCGCCAACCCCGCACGCATCGCATCGGCTGTCTTCACCTACGGCTTCGTCGGGCTGATGGCCTTTCTCTCCGTCTTCCCCTTCATCTGGATGGCGCTCGGCGCGACCAATTCCTCGATCGACATCATCAAGGGCCGGCTCGTGCCCGGTGAAGTGCTGGCAACGAACATCGCCAACTTCTTCACCCTGGTGAATGTGCCCCTGGTCTTCTGGAATTCGGCGAAGGTCACCATTTTCGCGACGGTGCTTACCCTGGCGGTCTCGTCGCTCGCCGGCTACGGCTTCGAGATCTTCCGCTCGCGACGGCGCGAGGGGCTTTACCGCGCCATGCTGTTGACGCTGATGATCCCCTTTGCGGCGCTGATGATCCCGCTGTTCATCATGATGGGCAAGATGGGCCTCATCAACACGCATATCGCCGTCGTGCTGCCGACGATCGGCTCGGCCTTCATCGTCTTCTACTTCCGGCAGAGCACCAAGGCGTTTCCCTCGGAACTGCGCGACGCCGCGAAGGTCGACGGCCTCAAGGAGTGGCAGATCTTCCTCTACATCTATGTGCCGGTGATGCGCTCGACCTACGCGGCCGCCTTCATCATCGTCTTCATGACCGCCTGGAACAATTATCTCTGGCCGCTGATCGTGCTGCAGTCGAACGAGACGAAGACGATTACGCTGGTCATCTCCTCGCTCGCCTCGGCCTATTACCCCGACTACGGGGTGGTGATGGTCGGTACGTTCCTGGCGACGCTTCCCACCCTCACCGTCTTCTTCTTCATGCAACGCCAATTCGTCCAGGGCATGCTGGGCTCGGTCAAATAGGAACGATGATGCGCTCTGTTACCTCATTCAACGATTCATGGGTCTTTTCCGAAGGCTTCTCTGTCGCCGACGCTGGCGCGCTTCAGCCTGGCCAGGCCGTCAGCCTGCCGCATAATGCCGTCGAGCTGCCCTTCAACTATTTCGACGAGACCTCCTACCAGCGAGCCTTCACCTATCAGAAGGTCATTGTCTCAAGACCGGACTTCGACGGTCGCGAGGTCTCGCTCGTCTTCGACGCCGCGATGGCCGATGCCGTCGTCTATCTGAACGGCGAGGGGATCATCGCCCACAAGGACGGCTATACGCCCTTCGAGGCGCGCCTGACCGGCAGGCTTTGCGATGGCGACAACCTGATCACGGTCAAGATCGACGGCAGCGAGAACCCGGAGATCCCGCCGTTCGGCGGCCGGATCGACTATCTCACCTATGCCGGCATCTATCGCGACGTCTGGCTCAAGGTCACCGACCAGGTGTCGATCGCCAACATCAAGATCGAGCCCGGCGACGTGCTATCCGACACGAAGTCGGTCGCCGTCCGCTGCGACCTCGCCAACCCGCAGGGCCTCGCCTTCGCCGGCACCGTGACCGCACTCCTCAGGGATGCGAAGGGCGAGGTCGTCGCCGAGGCGGTCGCCGAGACCAGCGGCGAGGACGTCACGCTCGAATTGACCGGCCTCAAGGGCCTGTCGCTCTGGGACATCGACCATCCGGTGCTCTACCAGGTCGAAGTCCAGCTCCGGACCGATCACGGCCGCGACCGGCTCGCCTCGCATTTCGGCTTCCGCACGGCGGAGTTCACCGTCGACGGTTTCCGGCTGAACGGCCGGCCGCTCAAGATCCGCGGCCTCAACCGGCACCAGGCCTTCCCCTATGTCGGCTACGCCATGGGGCGCAGCGCGCAGGAGCGCGATGCGGAGATCATGAAGCACAAGCTCCACTGCAATCTCGTGCGCACCTCGCACTATCCGCAGTCGAAATGGTTCCTCGACCATTGCGACCGCATCGGCCTCTTGGTCTTCGAAGAAATCCCCGGCTGGCAGCACATCGGCGGCGAGGCATGGAAAGAGGAGGCGATCCAGAACGTCCGGCGCATGATCGAGCGCGACTGGAATCATCCGTCGATCGTCATCTGGGGCGTCAGGATCAACGAGTCGCAGGATTCGCACGATTTCTACGTCGAAACGAACCGCCTCGCCCGCGACCTCGACCCCACCCGGCAGACCGGCGGTGTGCGCTACATCACCGACAGCGAGTTTCTCGAAGACGTCTACACGATGAACGACTTCATTCTCGGCAACGAGGAACTGCCCGGCTCGAACCGGCCCCGCACGGCGCTGCGCCCGCAGCAGGAATGCACCGGGCTTTCCGGCAAGGTGCCCTACCTCATCACCGAATTCGGCGGCCACATGTATCCGACGAAGATCTACGACCAGGAACAGCGCCAGGCCGAACATGTCCGCCGGCATCTCGAGGTGCTGAACGCCGCTTACGGTGACGACAGCATTTCCGGCGCCATCGGATGGTGCATGTTCGATTACAACACCCACAAGGACTTCGGCTCCGGCGACCGGATCTGCTATCACGGCGTCATGGACATGTTCCGCGAGCCGAAATTCGCGGCTTACGTCTATGCCAGCCAGTGCGAGCCGTCGGAAGAAGTGGTGATGAAGCCCGTCACCTTCTGGGCGCGCGGCGAGCGCAATATCGGCGGCGTGCTGCCGTTGATCGTGCTCACCAACTGCGACGAGATCGAACTGAAATACGGCTCGCTTACGAAGCGGGTCGGCCCGGACCGCGAGACCTTCCCACATCTGCCGCATCCGCCGGTCGTCATCGACCACCGCCACTTCACCAAGGACGAGCTCGGTGTCTGGGGCATGAAATGGGAAAGCGCCGAATTCACCGGCTTCATCGACGACAAGGCGGTCGCCCATCTCCGGATGGCTGCCGATCCGCTGCCGACGACGCTTGCCGTTGAAGCCGACAGCAGGACGTTGCAGGCCGAGGGGCGCGACAGTGTGCGCGTCATCGTCCGCGCCCTCGATCAGGCCGGCAATATCCTGCCGTTCCTGAACGACGCCATCGATATCGCGGTTGATGGCCCGGCACGGCTTCTCGGACCGGAGCGCGTCGTCTTCCAGGGTGGTTCGACGGGCTTCTGGCTGGAATCAACCGGCAGTGTCGGCGACATTCTCGTCACCGTAACGTCGTCGCGTCTCGCCACGACCAGGCTTGCGCTGTCCGCCACTACCGAAGGAGCGGCGCGCGCATGAGCGAGCTCCAACTCAGCGATGTCCGCAAGTCCTATGGTGGTTTCGAGGTCATCAAGGGCGTCGACCTCGAGATCAAGTCGGGTGAGTTCGTCGTCTTCGTCGGACCGTCCGGCTGCGGCAAGTCGACCCTGCTCCGGATGATCGCCGGTCTCGAGGAGATCACCTCCGGCGATCTGACGATCGACGACGTGCTGATGAACGATATCGACCCATCGAAACGCGGCATCGCCATGGTCTTCCAGTCCTATGCGCTCTATCCGCATATGACGGTGCGGGAGAACATGGGCTTTGCGCTGCGCTTTGCCGGCGTGCGCAAGGCCGAGATCGAAAAACGGGTCAGCGAAGCCGCCAACATCCTGGAACTCGGGCCCTTGCTCGACCGCAAGCCGAAGCAGCTTTCCGGCGGGCAACGCCAGCGCGTGGCAATCGGGCGGGCGATCGTCCGCCACCCGAAGATATTCCTCTTCGACGAGCCGCTCTCCAACCTCGACGCGGAACTGCGCGTCCACATGCGCATCGAGATCGCGAGGCTCCACAAACAGCTCGCCGCCACGATCATCTATGTGACGCACGACCAGGTCGAGGCGATGACGCTTGCCGACAAGATCGTCGTCATGCGCGGCGGGGTGGTCGAACAGGTCGGCTCGCCGCTCGATCTCTACGACGATCCCGCCAATCTCTTCGTCGCCGGCTTCATCGGCTCGCCGAAGATGAATTTCTTGAAGGGCGTGATCGACAGCGAGGGCGGAGAGACCCATGCACGCCTGCCGGACTATGCCGACGCAAAAATCCCCGTCGGCTTGAAAGGGATGGCAACGGGCACGCCGGTGACGGTCGGCATCCGTCCCGAACACTTCAAGGAGCATGGCTCGGCGAGCCTGGAGCTGACGATCGATATGCTGGAGCATCTCGGCGGCGAGACTTTCGCCTATGCTCGTCACGGCAATGGCGAACTTGTTATTATCGAAACGAAGAACGGCCGCGGCCTCAAATCCGGCGACCGCATTTCTGCTCGCTTCGATCCGGGCTGCGCGCTGGTGTTCGACGGGGATGGGAAGCGGCTGCGGTAGTGCGGCTTCAACTGGCGGCGACAGTCGGGATAGCGTCCGATCCGGCCCCCCTTATCCGCCCCGGCTGAGAGGTCCGCTACCTCGCCCCCATCCGCAATGCCCCGTCGAGGCGGATGACCTCGCCGTTCAGCATGTCGTTCTCGCAGATATGCCGAACCAGCGCGGCATATTCGCCCGGCCGGCCGAGGCGCGCCGGGAAGGGGACGCTCTTGCCGAGCGAATCCTGCACCTCCTGCGGCATGCCGGCCATCATCGGCGTTTCGAAGATGCCTGGTGCGATCGAGACGACGCGGATGCCGGAGCGGGCGAGTTCGCGTGCGATCGGCAGGGTCATTGCCACGACGCCGCCCTTCGAGGCCGCGTAAGCCGCCTGGCCGATCTGACCGTCGAAGGCGGCGACCGAAGCGGTATTGACGATGACGCCGCGGCCGCCTTCGAGATCCGGCTCCTCCCGGGCAATCGCTGCGGCGGCCAGCCGGATCATATTGAACGTGCCGACAAGGTTGATGCCGATCGCGCGCGCAAAACTGTCGAGCCGGTGCGGCCCGTCACGGCCGAGCACTTTTTCGCCGGGCGCTATCCCGGCGCAGTTCACCAGCCCGTGGAGATGCCCGAAGCTTTCGATCGCCACCTCCACCGCGGCCGCACCTTCAATCTCGCTCGTCACATCAGTGCGCACGAAGCGGGCGCGGGCGCCGAGTTCCGCGGCGATCGCCGCCCCAGCCTCGACATTGACGTCGGCGATGACCACATGGGCGCCTTCGGCGACGAACATCCGCGCCACGGCGGCGCCGAGCCCGGATCCACCGCCGGTGACCAGAAACACCTTGTCGAGGATCAGCATGGCCGCGCTCCAGCGGGCCGTGCGGCCGAATTCTTCCGTATCATCCTATCCTCCCGTGTCGCATCGCATCGGCTAGCCGCCGAATCCTCCGTGGCGACTATAGTCGGACGCGCCATCGCAGGCGATACCGAACGGAAGCGGATGCCTCACGCGCCCGTGCGTGCCACCAACGGCACGTAATTCTCGAGCTCCGGCGCCGGAAAATTGAGCGTCGCGCCGATTTCGGCCGAGCGGTAGAGTCCCATCAGGATCTCGACCACGGCGAGCCCGTCCTCGAAGGTCTCGATCGGTTTGACGCCCTTGCGGAAGCACTCGACCATATGCCGGTTTTCGTCCGTGTAGCCATAGACGCCGGCCTCGTCCTCCAGCACAGGCATCAGCCCCTGTTCGGCGTTCTGCTTTTCGACCAGGTCCTCGCCCTCGGACCCCTGCACCGCCCGCGACAAAAAGATCTTCAGCCCCGTGCCGAGCGAATTGTATTCGAGTGCATATTCGGGGCCGAGAAGCTCCAGCTGGATGCGTAAGCCGGCGCCGACATAGGCCCAGGAGGTCGTCGCCTCGATCATCAGTTCGCGGCCCTCCTCGTCCTCGAGCCTGACGGTGGCGCGGGCGAAATCCTCCGAGGGGCGCTTCAAATAGTCGACATCGCTTCCATATCGCTGGCGCAGTTGATCGGCATAGGCCGGGCGGGTCCATTTGAGGTTCGCCACCGTGCCGTTCACCGCCTTGACCTTCAAGGAACTGCGCCGCGCGCCGGGCGCCGTCAAGAGATGGCGCGCCACCTCGACGCTATGGCACATCATGTCCGACAGCACCCCGCCGCCCTGCTTGTCGCCCTGCCAGAACCAAGGCTCGTGCGGGCCGGAATGCTCTTCCGCGGCGCGTGCCAAATAGGGCCGGCCCGTCGTCGAGGCGGCGCGGCGCCAGATGATCTCCTTGCCGCGTAGAACCGGGGTGCAGAACACTTGGTTTTCCAGATAGCCGTGATTGAGGCCGGCGTCCTCGGCGAGACGCAGCATCTCGCGGGCTTCGGCGACGGTGCGCGCCAGCGGCTTTTCGCAGGCGACCGCAAAGACCCTGCTGCGACCCGCCTTGATTTCCGCATGGAGCGTTCGCATCACCTCGAGCCGCGTATAGTTGGGCGAAAGGATCCAGATCGCATCGACATCGCTGGCTGAGAGAAGCGACGCGAGGCTGTCATGGGCGCGACAGGTCCCGAGCTCAAGCCCCTTCACCGCTTCCACGAAGCGGTCGCGATTTTCCGCATTGCGGCTGTAGACGCCGGTGACCTCCACATTGCGCACGCCGGTGAGCGATTGCAGATGGAAGCGGGCGATGAAGCCGGTTCCGACAAATCCGACGCGCAGTGTCCCTTTCGGCAATGTGGTCATTTCCTTCCTCCCCAGGATGGCTCACGTGCAAGGCGGCGCCGTACTGCCCCGAATGTTGAGCGCCGTCGGCAGCACGATCGGTTCGCCGCCCTCGACGCTTCCGCCCGACAGGATGCTGAGCAGGAGGCCCATCGCGGTGCGGCCGATCTCGGCGCGCGGCTGGCTGACGGTCGTCAGCGGCGGGTAGAAGGCCTTGCTCAAATAGAGATCGTCGAAACCCACGACCGAGACCTCACCCGGGACGTCGCGCCCCATGCGCCTCAGCTCATGGGCGGCGCCATAGGCCATCTCGTCATTGGCGACGAACAGCGCAGACGGCGGTTCCGGCAGGGCGAAGAGCGCCCGGCAGCATTCCTGTCCGCTTTCCAGAAGAAAGTTGCCGCGCACCTCGTAGCCTGCGGGGATCTCCAGTCCGGCTTCGCGCATGGCGAGCCGGTAGCCCTCCCGGCGATAGACGCTCATCGGCTCGGGGACGGGACCGCTGATATGGGCGATCCGCCGGTGCCCGAGCCCTATCAGATGCGCGACCGCTCCACGCGCGGCCCCGACATTGTCGACCTGCACATGCGGCAGTCCCGAGCCCTCGATCATTTCGAGCGCGACCACCACCGGCAGATGGTTCGAGGCGCCGGCACGATCGCCACTCGCCGGCGGCAGTTTGCCGGTCATCAGGATCATGCCGTCGGCATGGCCGTCGCGCAGCATGTTAAAATACTCGATCTCGCGGACCGGATCGTTCTCGGTATTGCCCATCAGCACCGCATAGCCGGCTTCCCGCGCCGTCGCTTCGACGCCTTTCAGGATGTCGAGATAGAAGGGATTGCCGACATCGCGCACGACGAGGAGCACCGCCATCGACTTGCGGGTCCTCAAGTTTCGGGCGCTGACGTTGGGGCGATAGTTGAGCTCACGGGCGAGATCATGGATGCGCTGGCGCGTCTCCGCCGTCACCAGCGCCGAATCCGAAAGCGCACGCGAGACGGTGGCGACCGACACGCCGGCCTTCTGAGCAATATCCTTGATCTTCGGCCGCTCCCTCATGCGCGCATCGCCCGACCCCGCCCATAGAACATCATAAGGAGCAGCAAGGTCGCCCCGAACACCATCTGCCGGCCGGATTCGTCGATGTTTACGGTGGTGAGGATCCCCTGCAGGATGACGAGCAGGAAGGCGCCGGCCATGGTGCCGGTGTAGCCGCCCTTGCCGCCGGCGAGCGACGTGCCGCCGAAGACGACCGCGATGATCGAAGTCAGCGTGTATTGCTCGCCGACATTGGCGAAGGACGAGCCTGAATAGCCGAGCAAGCAGAGGCCAGCGATGGCCGCGAACATGCCGGAGATCATGAAGAGCGCGATGCGCATAAGCTTGACCGGAACGCCCGCCATATAGGCGGCGTGCTCGTTCGAGCCGACCGCATAGATGCGGTGGCCGAAAACGGTGCGGTTGAGCATGAAGGCCATGAGGATGCCGAACGCGACCCACAGCCAGATGATTCCGGGCACGCCGAAGAAAAGCGGCTGGGTGACGAAACGCGACAGGGCCGGCGCAGCCTGGCCGGAGGGAATGCCCATGCGGATGACGACGAGAAGGCCCTGCAGCACGCCGAGCATGCCGAGCGTCATTACCAGCGGCGGGATACGCAGCAGCGTGATGCCGAGGCCGTTCAGGAGGCCGAAGAAGGCACCGGCCGCGAGGCAGGCGACGATAGCCG
The DNA here is from genome assembly GCF_002531555.1 of Sinorhizobium sp. BJ1. NCBI lineage: Bacteria > Pseudomonadati > Pseudomonadota > Alphaproteobacteria > Hyphomicrobiales > Rhizobiaceae > Sinorhizobium > Sinorhizobium sp. BJ1. The sequence goes on along the minus strand of NZ_NWTH01000010.1, from coordinate 60,457 downwards.
GCACAATACCGCCATCGGCACCATTCATGACATTGCCGGCAATGATCGCCGACAGCGAGACGACACCGCCGACTGAGAGATCGATGCCCTCTCGCCCGCCGAGGATCACGACGTTCTGCCCGGCCGCGACGATGCCCAGCAGCGAGGCGACGATCAGGAGCCTGAGGATTTGCGCACCACTGGCAAAGCCGGGAGAGAGCAGTTCGCCGAGATAGAGGAGGAGAACGATCAGGACGAGCGCGACGACGATCGGCTGGCGAAGGAAAGAGATTACGCTGGTCATGGACGCGCCCTCCGGCCGGCAAGTACGCCGGCCATCAGCACGATAAGAATTGCGAGGCCCTGGACGAAATTCTGCCACTCCGAAGGCGTGCCCATGAAGAAGACCACCGAACTGATCAGCCCGATCGTCAGCGCGCCGAGAAGCGAGCCGACCACTGTTCCCCAGCCGCCCGAGAGCGCGCTGCCGCCGAGTACCACCGCGGCGACGCTGAAGAGCGTCATCTTGCCGCCGACCAGCGGATCGCCGCTCGCCGTGTCTCCGGTGATGCAGAAGGCGGCAAGCGCCGAGAACAGGCCGCAGAGCAGGTAGCCGCGAATCCTGATCGCCACCACCGGCAGCCCGGTTTGATAGGCCGCCTGCTGGTCGTCGCCGACGGCGAGCAATTGCGTGGTGAGGCGCGTGCGGCCAAGTACCGCGAGGAGAACGACCAGTCCGGCCAGGATATAGAAGACCAAGGGCAGCCCGAAGAGCCGGCCGCCATAGGTGCGCCAGAAGATGGTCGGCGCCGGGGTGCCGGCAACCGGCAGGATGTAGAGCGCCAGGCCGGTAAAGAAGATGCTGGTCGCGAAGGTGGCGACGATCGCCTGCAGGCGCAACGCCGCAACGACAAGCCCGTTGACGAGGCCGCAGGCAAGCCCCAGCAGCAGGCCGATGGCAAGCGCCAGCACCACCGCGCCGGCGCCGCCGCCCCAGCGCTCCATCAGAACGACGATCGCGACATTGACGAGCGAGAGGATCGAGCCCGCCGACAGGTCGATGTCCCCGGCATAGACGACATAGGTCTGGGCGATAGCAAGCAGGATCAGCGCCATATAGGTGCTCAGAAGCCCGGTCAACGAGCGGTAGCTGAGGCTGTTCGGCGAGAAGACGCCGTTCAAGGCAAGCAGCACGAGGACGATGGCGAGCGCCGGCAGGAAGGGGTAGCGCTCGAGCAGTCTGCGGATGCCGCCGGCGCGCCGGTAGGTCGGGCCTGTTGCAATCTCTGCCATCAGGCGGCCTCGTACGCGGCTTGATAGAGATTGTAGCGGGTGCGATCCGCCCCGGTGAGTTCCCGGCTGACGGAGCCGCCGTTGAAGACCAGGATGCGGTTGGCATTGCCGAGCAGCTCGGCGTCTTCCGAAGAATAGAGAATGATGCCGAGACCCTCCGCCGCCAATTGCCGGATCAGCGCGAAGAGGTCGGCCTTCGCCGAGAGGTCGATCCCCTTGGTCGGGTCGTCAAGCAGCAGCACGTCCGGGCGGTCGATCAGCCAGCGGGCGATGATCACCTTCTGCTGGTTGCCGCCGGAGAGCGAATTGATCGGATGGAAGAGGCTCGCGAATTTCGTATGCATGCTTTCGAGCGCCGGCTGGACCCGGTCGCTGAGCTTCGAGGGCCTGGCGATTATCAGCCGGTCGCGCAGGTAGTGGATCGGCGTGACGTTCTCGATGATCGGCCGGCCGCTGATGACGCCGTCGCGGCCGCGGTCGCCGGAGACATAGGCGCAGCCGCGCCGAATGGAATCGCGCGGACTAGCCGCATCGAACCGATCGCTGCCGATCAGGATTTCGCCCGACGCGATCGAACCGGCGCCGAAGATCGCCCTAAGCAGCGCCGACTGTCCTTGGCCGTGCAGCCCGCCGAATCCGAGGATTTCGCCGCGCGCAACCTCGAAGCTGACATTGCGGAAGCCGACGCCGGAAAGGTCGCGGACCGTCAGCGCCGCCCCGTCCTTGGCGTCGACGGCGGCCGGCGCCGAAGACTGCGAAGCTGGCATGTCGCCGGCTCCCCCGACCATGAGCCGGATAACCGTGCCGGCATCGGTCTCGCCGAGATTGAGCGTCGTGATTGTCTCGCCGTCGCGGATGATCGTAACGCGGTCGCCGATCGCCTTGATCTCGTCCATCCGGTGCGAAATGAAGATGATGCCGCGGCCGCGCCGCTTCAGATCGCGCAGAATCTCGAAGAAGCGCTCGACCTGTGCACGGTCGAGCGCGGAAGTCGGCTCGTCGAAGATGAGAAGCGGCGCCTCGCTGGCCAACGCCTTCATGATCTCGACGAGCTGGCGCTGGTCGGGCCTGAGATTGCCGACCAGCGCGTCGGCGGAAAACCCTTCACCGGATACCCCCTCGAACAGCGCGATATAGCGCGCCGCGCGCTCTTCCAGTGCCGTCCGGTCGACGAAGAGAGCGGCTTTGACCGGCAGGGCGGCAAGGCAGATGTTTTCCTCGACTGTCCGGTGGGCGGCGAGGCTGAGCTCCTGATAAAAGATGCCGATGCCCTGGGCGCGGGCCGAACGCGGCCCGGTAATCGTCACCGGCGTGTCGTCGATCAGGATCCTGCCGTCGTCCGGCCGCACGCTGCCGGCGATGATCTTGCAGAGCGTGCTCTTGCCGGAGCCGTTGGAGCCCATCAGCACGTGGACCTCGCCCGCCAGGACTTCGAGGTCACCGCGGCGGAGCGCCAAGGTCGCGCCGTAAGCCTTGCTCACCCCGTTCAGTTTCAATTTCGACATGGAACCGTGTCCGTTACGATCCGGTGGCCGAGCGCGGGCCGAGAGGGCCCGGGCCTGACTTCGAAAGGCTTACTTGAAGAGCGCTTCCGCCTCTTCGATCGACAGCGAGCTCGTATAGGAATAGTAGCCGGGCTTCCCATCGAGCTGCTTTGCCGCCTCTTCGACGTTCTTCGAGTCGATGAACGGGATCGGCAGATAGAGCGCGTTGCCGTATTGGCCCGCCTTGGCCGGCTCCTTCAGCTCCTTGCCCTGCAGCATCAGCACGGCGACGTTGAGCGCGCTCGCCATCACGCCGGGCGGGTTCACGGTCGCACCGGAATTCAGCTTCTCCTTGATCCAGAGGTCGATGAAGTCCTTTCGGATCTCGCCGGTCGCGGCGATCTGGTCCTTCTTGCCGGCATCCGTGATCGACTTCCAGGCGCCGGCCGCCATGCCGTCCTGTACGACCACGCCGTTGATGTCGGGATAGGTGGCGAGAATGTTCTGCATCGCCTGCTGTCCCTGGGCCTGATCCCAATTGGCGTTCACTTCATTGACGATCTGGATATCCGGGAAATCCTTGAGGACCTGCTTGTAGCCGGCGACCCGCATCTCGTTTGCCGGATGCCCGGCAACGCCGTTGATCGCCACCACCTTGCCCTTGCCGTCGAGCGTCTCGGCGAGCCACCTGGCGCCCGCAGCACCCCAAGCGGTCTGGTCGATCCCGACATAGACCGCATCGGGCGAGGAGACTTCCGCGTCCGTCGCGATCACCAGGATGCCGGCCTCCTTCGCCTGCGCGAAGATCGGGTCGAAGGCCGTCGGGCTGTTCGGATTGACGATGATGGCGTTGACGCCTTCCGCGATGAAGTTGCGGATATGGGCGATCTGCCCGGGCACGTCGACATTGGCGCTCTGGACGGAAACCTCGACGTCGACGCCCTTGTCCTTCCATTTCGCCGCGGCGGCCTTCGCCTCGTCAATCATCTGGGTGCGCCACTCGCTGCCGACCCAGCCGTTCGAAAGGCCTATCTTGAATGTTTCCGCGTTGACCGCCGAGGCCGAGATAACGATGGACGCGACCGTGCCAAGCGCAAGAGCAATGAATTTCGTCATTAGATTCCTCCCAAATCTTGCGAGCGCTATGAAGCCAGAAAATGTAATCGATTTCAATGGGAGTTCAGGGTTGTACCGGCAACCTCCAACGCTGGCGAACTTGCCCGCTAAATCGAGAGGCTAGATTTTCCGCCGATTGTGCTCTGCGGGCGGGGGGCAACGGTCCGCCGGGCTTCCGATGATCGGAGCTATCCGGCAGATACGGAGGAGAGGTGCCATTTACCCTGGAGACTTTCTTGGAAGTTTCGGTATGGGCCGCGACCGCTATTTCCCAGCTACTCCGCTTCGGCTCCAGCAAAGAGCGCTTCGAAGCGCGGTTTGGCTCGGGCGGGAACCTCGATCGCGCGATAGCTCTGCTGCAGTTCGACATGCCCGACCTTGATCAGCATGACCATACCCATGGCGTAATGCGGCGAGCATTTGATGCCGTAGAAGCCGGGCTTATCGAAGGTGACGACGATCTCCTCGTTGATCTTGCACTTAAATCCCGGATGCCCGTCCGGAACCATTCCGTCGATCGTCGCGGCGTTGTGGCTCTTGTTGGTGGCGATGAACTTGACGCTGTCGCCCGGCCGGAGCGCAAGGAAATCCGGTTCGAAAACCATCGAACCCTTCTCGCCCCGGTTCAGCATCTTGACCTCGACCGTCTCGGCGCTCACCAAGGCCGGCATCGAAATGGCAATCAGCACGGTCAACAGCAGCCTGACAAGACTGATCATGAAATCCTCTTCAGCATCGGCTTTTCGGCAGGCGGGGAACCGGGGGCGCGGTAACGGATATGGCAGCGGCCGTCGCCCTGGTACTCGACATCAACGTCGACGCCGAAGACGGTGCGGATTCGCTCTTGGGTGAGAACTTCGTGCGGCCGTCCCAATGCAGTGACGCGACCGCCGCTCATCAAGGCGATGCGGTCGCAGAACATGGCGGCATGGTTGAGATCGTGAAGTGCGGCAACCGCCGTCAGCTTCTGCTGGCGCACGAGATGCAGGAGACCGATCTGATGGCCAACATCGAGGTGGTTCGTCGGCTCGTCGAGAAGGAGCATCTGCGGCTGTTGTGCCAGGGCGCGGGCGATGTGCAGGCGCTGCCGCTCCCCGCCCGACAGCGTGTGCCACGTCCGCGCCGCAAGCTGCGCCATGCCGACATTGCGGATCGCCTCGTCGACGATCTCGTCATCCCTCGTCGACCACGGTGTGAGAGGGCCGAGATGCGGCGTGCGGCCGAGTTCCACCGCCTGGCGCGCCGAAATGCGCTCGCCCGTTTCGGCCTGCTGCTCGACCAGCGCAATGCGCTTGGCAATTTCCTTCCGTCCCAGCGTGTCGACGCCCTGTCCGTCCAGCAGCACCCGGCCGGACCGCGGCCGCCGGAGGCCGGCAAGCAGCGACATCAGGCTGGTCTTGCCGGAGCCGTTCGGCCCGACGATGCCGAGAAACTCGCCCGCGACGACGTCGAGCGAGACATCCCGGAGGATGGAAACTCCACCCGTCGACCACGAGACATTGCAAGCGGAGAGTTTCATCGAACTGTCCTGCGCTGGCTGAGGATGACGGCAAAGGCCGGTGCGCCGACGAGCGCCGTGACGACGCCGATCGGCAGCACCTGCCCCGGAATGATGACGCGCGACACGATGTCGGCGGCGATCATGAACACCGCCCCGATCAAGGCGGCGGCGGGAAGCAGCAATCCGTGCCGGACGCCGACGATCATCCGGGACACGTGCGGGATGACGAGGCCGACGAAACCGATCGACCCGACGATGCTGACCATGGCCGCCGTCATCATCGCCGATGCGCCAATCAGGACGACATAGACCCGGCGCACCGGGATGCCGAGCGAGGCGGCGGACTCGGATCCGAAGGTGAAGGCGTCGAGCGCCCGCGCGTGCCACAGGCAGACAATGAGGCCGACCACCGCGACAGGAACGGCGAGCCAGACATCCGGCCAGCGCACGCCGGAAAGATTGCCGAGCAGCCAGAACATGATTGCGCGCGCCTGTTCCGCATTGGCGGCCTTGGTAACGATGAGCGACGTGAGCGCGTTGAAGAGCTGCGAGCCGGCGACGCCGGCCAGAATGATCGCGCCATGGCCCCTGCCGGCACGCATCGCCAGAAGGCTGACGAGCCCGAAGGCGAGAATGGCTCCTGCGAACGCTCCGACCGGCAGCGTCAGCAGGCCGGCGCCGATGCCGAGAACGGCGACGCCGACCGCACCGGTCGATGCACCCGCCGAGATACCGAGAATGTAGGGGTCGGCCAGCGGATTGCGCAGCAGCGACTGCAGCACGACGCCGGAGACCGCCAGCGCCGAACCGCAGCAGGCGGCCACGATGGCGCGGCTCACCCGGTAGTTCCAGATGATGCCCTCGTCGAGCGCATCGAGGCCGTATCCGGCATCCCACAATCGGTTGGCGACAGTCTTGGCGACGACGCCCATGGGAATGGCCGTCTCGCCGATCGCCGCGCCCAGCCAGAGCGCGACCAGTAGCACGACGAGCGCCAGCAGGCTGGCGCTCGTCCGCGACAAGGATGGCGCGATGCCTATCACTTGTTCAGGCCGGATTTCTCGACGGCATCGGCCAGCACCTCGATGCCTTCGATGGTCCGGATCGTCGGGTTCATCGCCTGGGCGTCCATCTCGACGACGTGGCCCTCTTTCACCGCAGGCATCAGGCTGGTTACCGGGTCCGACTCCAGGAACTTGTGCTTGACGGCGACGTCGTCGGCGGGGAAGCGACGGCGCTCCATCTTTCCCGCGACGACGAGCGTCGGGCCGGACTTGGCGATGGTTTCCCAGCCGACGGTCGGCCATTCCTCTTCGCTGTCGATGACATTGTCGATGCCGAGCGCCCGCATGATATAGCCCGGCGCGCCGTTCTTGCCGGCGACGTAGGGATCGATGTCGAGCTCGGCGCTCGAGAACCAGAACACCGCGGAGAGCTTGCCGTTCGCCGACGCGATCTTCTTCTTCGCCGCATCCTCACGCGCCCTCAACTCGGCGACCAGCTTCTCGCCGCGCTCCTGGACGTTGAAGATCTGGGCGAGTTCGGTGATTTCCTGATAGATGAGGTCCATCGTGAAGACCGTGTGGCGAACGCCATCGCCGCCGCCGCTATTGTCCTTGCCGACGCAATCGGCAGGCGACGTGTAGACCGGAATGCCGAGTTCTTCGAACTGCTCGGGCTTGGCGACGATGCCTTCGCGCCCGACATGCCACTGGAACTGCGCCGTCACGACATCCGGCTTCTTGGCGACGACGCCTTCGAAACTCGGGTCGTTGTCGGCCAGCCGCTCGACGTTTGCATTCGCGTCCTCATAACCCTTGATGACCGGACCGATCCAGACGGCGGTACCCACCATCCGATCCTGAAGGCCGAGCAGGTACAGGATCTCCGTGCTGCTTTGGCCGATCGAGACGGCGCGTTCGGGCGCCTTCGGGAAGGTGACCGGGCGGCCGCAATTGGTAAGCGTCAGCGGATAGCTGGTTTCGGCGGCCTGGGCCTCCATGCCGATGGCCGCCAGAAGAACGGCAGCAGCCCACAGGATGCCGCGATTAGATTTCGCAAAGATGCTTTTCATAAGTCTATTCCCCGGATTCGATGAAGCGGCCGCACGGAATGCGGCCGTTCGTGGCGCGGACGGACGGAGTCAGACCGCCTGCCGACAGCGCGACGGCGTCGAGGAACGGGGAAGACCGCAGGCTAAAAGGCGCAGATCGGCGCGAGGAGAGGTCATGCTGTGTCCTGTTCCGGGCATCCCCGCCCGCATTGGAGTGAACGCATGACGGCAGGTCTCCTGGCTCGCGGATATCTGCCGTCCACCTGCCTTCCCACGATCGAGCTCGCAGTGGCATGACGCTTTCGCGTCACTAGGATGGGCGGCAATCCGCTTACAGTTGCGGGGGCAGCCACGGTCTTGGTCCCTCTTGGGTCGTCCGCACCGTGTTCCCTATTAATCCCCTTCGCTTCATCGTAGGGGAACCGTCACTGGCTTCATTAAATAGTTGATCTCAGCTGGTCAAGGCCGGTTCTATCGCCATGCCGGAGCGTCAAAAATCCCAGTCCTCGTCCTCCGTCGCGACCGCCTTGCCTATGACATAGGACGACCAGCCGCGAAGAAGTCATGGTTTTCGTCGGCGGCCGGCGAGAGCGCCGACAGGATCGCGGGGTTTGCAGGCTTCCGGCGGGAACAGCGCCTCGTAGCCAAGCTTCATCAGCGCCTTGTTGGCGTTGTAGTGCAGGAATTTATTGACGTCTCGGTGAGGCCGACGCCGTCGTAGACCGCTTCGGTATATTTCACCTCGTTGTCGTAGAGCCCGAGCAGCAGGTCGAAAGCGAAGTACTTGATGTTGGTAAGCACCGCCTCCTCGTGCGGCGTCACCGGATAGGCCATCAGCTTCACGCGCCGACACCGTTCTGGATCGTGCCGAGCAGCGTCAGGCCGGTGAAGCGAGACGCCGCGATTGCTCCCGACGGCAGCAAGCAAAAACGTCTTCCTGCAACAGACGCCACAATCAAGTATAATCCTTGAGCAATCACGGAGACAGGAGGAGGGACAGATGTCCGTCGACGCAGGACCGCGAACAGTGGGCGCCGAATATGCGATCGAGTATCTGCAGGAGCATCCGGAAGCCGGCCTCTGCTGCGAGGATCGGCGCTGCTGGATCACGCCGAATGCAAACGAGACCGACCGGCAGGCCCTGCTTCTCGAGGCGATCGAGGCCGAGCGGCTCAAGGACGATCCTCGCCTCCGACTCGTGTCCGGAATCGCCCATGCGGGCCGATCGCTCTGGGTCGTTCGAAGAATGACATGACGACATGGATACGAGCGAGTTAATCGCGTTGCGCTGAGCCACGCGCACGAATGCCGTTGACGATCAGGCGGATGCAACTGCGCATGAAGCCCGGCTTATCCGGACCAACCGGCCATTCGGAGCCCTGGCCGGTCTTGAGTGCCGCGGCGGCGCGGATCAGGTCCATGATGCGGGCGGTCGCCAGCGCGTCGCCGCCCCAGGAATGCATGTGAGCGGCGGTCCGGGTGTGATAATGCCTGCTGCAATGCCGGCGATTTTCTTGAGAGACCATATGACAGACATGACCTCGACACTCAGGATCTTTGAACCCCGTCCCGGCGTGTTTGCCTATTACGATGGCCGCGTCGAGGGACGGAGGCTTCATGGCGCCTCGCCAAATTGGCTCGATGACGGTGCCTACGGATTGGGCGTCGCCTCCTATGCCATCTTCGACGCGGGCGAGGCGCTCGTTTACGATACGCATATCTCGCTTGCCCATGCGCAGGCCGTCAGGCGACATCTCGAGGGGCTTGGCGCAACCTCGTTCCGGGTCGTCCTCAGCCATTGGCACAACGATCATGTCGCAGGCAATGCGGTTTTTGCCGATTGCGAAATCATCGCGCTCAAGCTGACAGCCGATCTGCTTCATGCCAATCGCGAGGAGCTCGCCACGCGCGTCCCGCCCATCATCCCGCTCGTCATGCCCAGCCGGCTCTTCGAGACGAGGCTGGACCTGGAAATCGGAAGCCGCCGTGTCGAACTTCACCATTTCGACATCCACAGCGCCGACGGCAATGTCCTGTGGTTGCCGGACGAGAGAATTCTGTTGGCCGGCGATACGCTCGAAGACACTGTCACCTATGTTTCCGAAGCCGAAAATACGGCGAAGCACATTCGCGAATTGGGGCGCCTCGCGACCTGGCCGATCGATCGCATTCTGCCGAACCACGGCGATCCGGATCGGATTGCGACCGGCGGATATGAAGCGAGCCTCATCGACGCCAACCGGCGTTACCTCGAGCAGTTGATCGATGCGGTCAAACAAGACCGAGTCGCTATCGAACCCCTCAAGGATTTCATCGCGCAGGATCTGGCAGCGGGGGCAGTCTCCTATTTCGAGCCCTATGAAGCGGTGCATCGGAAGAATATCGCGGCCCTGGCGGCGATATGAGCCTGTCCACAATGCCGATAGTGGGTGCGGAGCATTCGAGGTTGCGTTATCGAATGACATCGCGACCATCGGTCCTTCTCAGTCGGCAGGAACACGAAACCAGTGGCCCCGGTTACTTCTGCCGTGGTTCCGAGAGGTCGGCTCCTGCTGAAACCATCTTTCCGGCGCGCTTGACGGTCACCGCCTCCACCAATGTTTGTGCCGCATTGCGGACCTCTTCCTGCACCGCCTCGTCGGCATCCAGCTCGGCGTGACTGAGCGCATAGGGTTTCCAGTAGCCGATATAGCGATCCACTTCCGCCAAGGGTCCGGCGGGTTCGAGATGCATGTAGCAAAGCCAGTCCGACAGGCTACGCCGAACGTTCTCCACGCCCGCCACATCACCATGCACGACGACGGAAAAGATCCGCCCGGCGAGATGTCGAGGGTAGCTCCAGCCCTCGAGTTCAAGCGCCTTGGCGAGCTTCGCGTCCTTGCCCTCGGTCGAGGTCGGGTCGGGATTGCCGCCATCGGCGCAAACCAGCCGGTCCATCATCAGCTTGATCGGCGAAGACACCTGATACCAGTTGACCGGCGTGACGATCATGATGCCGGTCGCCTCGACCCACATCGGATAGATCTCGTTCATCCAGTCGTCGACCTGCCCAAGCGAATAGTTGGGATAGCAGGAGCACGGCCAATGACAGAGCGCCGGCGAGGTGGAAAAGCAGGCCTTGCAAGGATGAATCATGCGTCCATATTCGGAAGCAAGACGATGCAACTCGAGAACGGTCGTCTTCACCCCGGCCGTTTGGTCCATCGTTTCCTGTGCGATCCGCACCAGTCGGTAGGACTTCGAGATTTCGCCGGGACAGCTGTGTTCGCTCCGCGACGACCCGCTGATCAGAAGGATACGTGCCGGCCCGTCCGGGTCCCGGTGACGCTCTTGCGCAGCATGAATTGCATCGCGCGCCGCAAGCCAATCGACTGACAGTTCATAGTCGGGATCCTTGAATGCGGTGCCGGCCTTGCGCGTGTGCGGTGCCTTCCGCTGATGCTTGTAAGCGTCCCATGCCGCCGAAGCGATCTTGTCCAATTCCGGGCGAAGGCCGTCGAAGGCTCGATCCTGAAATCGACTGAGGAAGCGGCGGCGAAACTCGGTCTCCGTCAGCCTGGGATTCGGCGTTCCCTTTCGCGGCTCGAGCATTGTCGGCGAATATTTCGTCTCGGCGCTTGTCGACATCTAAATCCACCGGCGATTCCGTTCCCCTGTAATCGAGCACGGCGGCGATTGTTCCGGGCAGCCAAGGCCGCTTGGTGGAAATGACGAGGCATTGACGAGGCTAGACGCAAAGCGCGCCTAGCCATTCGCTTCAGATCGTGCGGACCAAAAGGGGCCGCGGTACTCTAGAGCCGCGCCTCCAGGATCAGGTTGAACGGCGTTTGCAGCGCGCGGCGGAAACGGCTGAAGCCGGCCTTGCGGAAGACGTCCTCAAGGCGAGCTTCGCCGGCTTGGGCGCCGAGCACCAGACGGCCGCCGTCGGAGATCGCATGGGCGCAGCAGATCGTCGCCGAGGCCGCATAATAGATCCGCGCCACCGGCGAGACATTGTCCTCGACCCGGTCATTGGCGAAGGGCTCGACCAGCATCACAGTGCCGCCCGGTGCGATGGCTCTTGCAGCATGTGCGGCCGCGGCGACCGGATCGCCCATGTCGTGCAGGCAGTCGAAGAAGCAGATGAGGTCGTAGCCCGTAGCCGGATAATCGTCGGCCCGGGCGGCCGCAAAGCTTGTCCTGTCGGCAACGCCCGCCAATGCGGCGATCTTCCATGCCTCCGCCACGGATTCCAGGTGGTTGTCGAAGCCGCGGAACTCCGAGGCGGGAAAGGCCTCGGCCATGAGCACGGTCGAGTGGCCGTGACCGCAGCCGACATCCGCCACACGCGCGCCGGAGCGAAGCTTCTCCACGACGCCGTCGAGGGCCGGCAGCCATTCGGAAACCAGGCTTGCCTTATAGGCATTCCGGTAGAAGGCCGCGACGCCACAGAAGAGCTTTCCGTCGTGGTCGCCCCAGGCAATGCCTTTGCCGCTGCGGAACGCCTCCACCGCCTTCTCCTCGTCCAACCACATCGACGCCGGAACGGCCCAGGCGTTGGGAATGAAGAAGGGACTGTCCTCCTCGGCCAGGACGAGGGCCTGTTCCGGCGCGAGCTCATAGGTGTCGCTGATCGCATGATAGCCGACATATCCGCCGGCAACCTGCGAGCCAAGCCACTCGCGCACATAGCGCTCGGAGCAGCCGGCGCGGCTCGCCAGCTCCCGCGAAGTGAGCGGGCCCGCTTCCGCCAAGGCCTTGTAGAGGCCGAGCCGGTGGCCGAGGCTCACCATCACGCCGCCATACCCGGCCGACAAGTCGCCGATCGCGCGCGCCACGAACGCGTCGAGTTTCGCGGCGTCGACGCTCCTGCTTTGAGTCTGTTGCATCTTGGTCTCTCCTGCTGGAGCCGAGGAATTCGGCCATGCGCGCAGGATCGCAGCGATCGCGGTTGAGCGGCAGAGCCGAACAGTCCACAATCGGGCCGTTTGCGCCATGCGACGAGCCCGCTTGCATGCCGATGTCGCCCGCCGGGGAATTCGAAATGCCACATCAAAGAGCCGAGACCGGCCCGGAGCCGATCCATGTCAGCCTCGTCGCCATCCCCGAGGCGGTGGTTTCCACGCTGACCGGCATTTTCGACGTGATGAACGCGTTTGCCGTGATGGCTCCGCTCGGCAACACTCCGCTCGAGGCGCCGCCCTTTCGGGTCGAGATCGTCGGAGTCGAGCAGGGTCCGCTGCAACTCGCCAGCCATGTGCCGATCTCTGTCCAGCGCAGCATCGCATCGATCGAGGCAACCGACATCGTCATCGTTCCCTCGATCCTGCTCGAACCGGAAGGCTGGCGGACGGGCCGACACCCGGAACTGGTCGACTGGCTCCACGCCATGCATCGACGCGGCGCGCTTTTATGCTCGGCCTGCTCGGGCCTTTTTCTGCTTGCCGAAACCGGGCTCTTCGACGGCGTCGAGGCGACGGTGCATTTCGGCTATGCCCGCGCCTTCGCGGCGGCCTTTCCAAAGGTGCCGATCCTGCCCGAACACGTGCTCGTCGTCTCCGGCAAGCGCGACGAACTGATCAGCTCCGGCGCCTCGATGACCTGGCACGATCTGGTCCTTTACCTGATCGCCCGCCATGCGGGCGCTACCGCCGCCCAGGCTGTCGCGCGCCTCTTCGCACTCCAATGGCACCAGGACGGGCTGGCGCCCTACATAACCTTCGAGGGGCGCAGGGACCATGACGATCTCGCCATCCGCGCCGCGCAGGATTGGCTCGCCACACATTTCTCGGTCGCCAATCCGCTCGAAGAGATGATCCGCCGCACCGGACTGACCGAGCGCACCTTCAAGCGCAGGTTCACCGGTGCAACGAGCCTGAGCCCGATCGCCTATGTACAGCGTGTGAGGATCGAGGAAGCCAAGCGGCGGCTCGAGCGGACCGAGGCCTCGGTCGATGAGATCAGCTGGCAGGTCGGCTACGAGGAACCGGCATTCTTTCGCCGTCTTTTCAAACGCCTTACGGGCGTGACACCAGGAGGCTACCGCCGGCGCTTCAAGATACCGGAATTCGCCCAGCCGCGGCGCGAGAGCTAATGCATGTCGCCCAAAAGTGTGCAGCGATTTTGGACCATATGCCAAGACAAGTACCTCAAGCACGTCGCATGAAAACCATGAATGCGACGTGCTTGAGGTGGCCGATGCCGCAACGGCGCGCATCTTCTCGTTGACGACGCCTCCCGCACCCGCCACAAAGTGTCAACGCTAGGACGCGAGGCAAGCCATGGACAGCGTGACATTCCAGCAGGATCCCATCTGCCGGCCATATCGCCAGCTGGCGCGCAATGCGCGCCTTGCCAACGCACGGCTCGATCGCGCCTGCATGGCGCTGAAGCCCGGCGAATGGGCGGCGACCCGGACGTCCTTCTTCCCCTCGCTCAAGGAGACGATGGTCCACCTTCTCGATGCCGATCGATACTATATCGATACGCTGCGGGGCGACCTGGCCGGCCTGGCGAAACCGCCGGGCAGCCGCGCGACCGCCGCCGAATTCGCGGCCGAACGGGCCGAAGTCGACGACTGGCTGGTCGATTTCTGCGAAGCTCTGACGGCAGAGGCGCTACCGCGAAAGATAAGCATCCCCTGGCCGGACCGGACACTGACGGAGACCGTCGCCGATACGCTTCTGCACGTCTTTCTGCATGGCCAGCACCATCGCGGCCAGATCCATTCGATGCTCTCCGGCACCAGCGTTGCGCCGCCGCAGATCGACGAATTCATCCTGACGGACAATAGCGAGGCGCGGGTGGAGGACCTGCAGGCGCTGGAGTGGAGCGAGGCACGGCTCACTCGATAGCCGGAGGAGTGTCTCGCCGGTACGGCGAAAGACTGACAACGACGGAGCCGCTCGAGCGCTTTCTCGCCAAGATTCAGGAGGAGCGGCACGGTTATCGCCTGGAGCCTGCCCTTATCCCGCTGCGCGCGACCGCGGCCGCTAGGAAACGGGTGCTGGCGATCTTGATCTGCGAAGCCTGGAACTCCCTACCTCACTTCGAGTTCTAATAATCATGCTCACATGAGACCCACCTTCGCACGGAGGCGCGGAGTACAAATGAACCCGGAAAAATGGCTTCACCTGTGCATCGATATGCAGCGCATGTTCGCCGAGAGTACCCCGTGGCAAGTCGCCTGGATGCCCAAGGTGTTCGACCAGGTTGTTGAGATTGCTTCGCGCTTTCCGGATCGCACCATATTCACGCGCTTCGTGCCGCCGTCCTCTCCAGAGGAACTGCCGGGCATGTGGCGGGCATACTACGAAAAATGGCCGATGATGACGACCACCCAGCTCGACCCCGTTCTGGTGGATCTGGTTGCTGATCTGAAGAGGTTGGCCCCGCCCGCGCGCATCTTTGACAAAACCACCTATTCGCCATGGACGAACGGGCGGCTGCACAGCGCCTTGACTGCTGAGGATATCGGGACGCTCGTCGTAACGGGAGGCGAGACGGACATCTGCGTGCTGGCCGCGACTCTTGGAGCTATCGATCTCGGTTACAAGGTAATCCTGCTGAAGGACGCGGTGTGTAGTACGACCGATCAAACACACGATGCATCGTTGGAACTTCTGGGCAATCGCTTCTCAGTTCAAATAACGATCTGGAACACCGAAGAATGGTTGTCGTCAATTTAGCGCCTACAGGAAGCGATCAGCGCTGTTCCCCAGGAGCGCGTATGTACCGTGGGCAAGTAAGGGTTGTTACCGCATGAATGGATTCGAACCGGCGATCCGCCTGGCTATTTTCGCAGGATCTTCTCCATTGCTTTCCCCTTGGCGAGTTCGTCGATCAACTTGTCCAAGTAGCGGATTTCCTGCATCGTTGGTTCTTGGATGTCTTCCACGCGAACGCCGCAGATCACACCGGTAATTAGCGCCCGCGAGGGATTCATTTGAGGCGCTTGGGCAAAGAAGTCATCAAATTTTGTATTGTTCGCCAACTGATTATCTAGCGTTTCTTGGCTGTACCCCGTCAACCAACGGATGATCTCATCGACCTCAGCTTTCGTGCGCCCCTTCTTCTCCGCTTTGGCGACATAGTGAGGATAGACGCTCGCGATACTGACTGAATAGATGCGATGCTTCGTCATGCGTCCTCCCTGAATCGTGTCCTGTGAAATGCCGTCTGATACGCCACTTGTGGGACGCGACCCCATTTAGCCCCTGCACGAACGATCGGCGCCCTTCCCGTTGACACATTATACCAGGCTGCAACTCACAGGCGGTCACCGATCCTTGAACATTCTTGAGCACTTCGTGGCTGTTGTGGGCGAACCATTGTTCCTATGACTGTCGCCTGTATCGGTGACGGACCGCGCCGGCGCACCACGCCGCTGTGGCCCTGCCCGCCTCGGCTTCAAAAGCGAACCAACGGGATGCCGCGATGTCATTCAGACCATTGCTTGGCGACGGACGTATCAGGACCCGGGAAGAAGAAACAGCACCGCTGCAGAGTGCGTCCTGGATCGGCACTTCGCTCGTATTCGACAGCCGGCGCTGGGCTTGTCAGGAAGCAGAACTCCGCTGGACGGCACCGCACCACTTGATCGTGCTGACGGATGGAGGAGGCACGTCCCGGACATCGATCCGGGCCGAGGGCAAGGCACTTTATGACGGACAGGACCGGCCAGGCGTACTCACTTTCGTTCCCGCGGGCGCAGAGCGTGTCGGATTTTACCGCGACGTCGACCTGTCTTATTCCGCCTTGTGGATTGATCCCGAACTGGCGCTGCCGGGTTTGCAACGCCTGCGCGATATACCGATTCTGGTGAACAGAAGCGATACGGTCATCGGCACGCTTTTGCGATCGCTTTGCACCGAGATGTCACTCGGCCACTTGCCAGACACTGTCTACGTCGAGCATCTGGTTGCGCTCGTCGGTCTGCGCATGGCTGACCTGAGCGGAAACCAGTTGCCGCCTGCGAGCCGCGGCCGCCTCGGCCGCCGGACGTTCGAGCGCGTCCGCGATTACATCGATGCCCACGTGGCCTCCGATATCTCGCTGAGCGCGGTGGCAGCGATTGCCGGCATGCCGGTCGATACCTTCGCACGTCGCTTCAAGGAGACGACCGGCCGTCCGCCCTATGCCTATATCCTCGAGGAGCGCGTAAGACGAGCGGAACTGCTCCTGCGCGATACCGAGATGGCAATAGGCGCCATTGCATTCCGCCTCGGCTTCTCCAGCCAGAGCCACTTCACAACTACATTCCGTCGCCTCAAGGGCATCACCCCGCGAGCCTACCGGCTGCACATTTCTCCGGAATCCTGATAGCGCCTCCGGTATCCTGAAAGAAAAACATCCCGCGCATTCCCAAGTCCCACTTGTCGAAGAAAGCAAGTCGCAGGCTCGCCGGAGGGTAGCCTTCCGGGCTCGTGCCGTTGCGACCGGGAGATCATTCATGGCCGAAACGGACTACAGGATTACGCGCCGGGCGGTTTTGGAAGGCGGAGCAGCGACCTGCCTGTTTCTGGCGTCCGGCTTGCCCGTCGGTGCTCAGGACGCCGGCGCCACCATGGCGGCCGGGCCCGTCACGACCCCGATAGCGAGAATACCGATGACCTTCAGGATCAACGCGACGGAGCATGCCGTTAAGCTCGACCCGCGCACGACGCTGCTTGATGCCTTGCGAAACCATCTCGGCCTCACCGGCTCGAAGAAAGGCTGTGACCACGGCCAGTGTGGGGCCTGCACGGTTCTCGTGAACGGCCGGCGGATCAATTCCTGCCTCTCGCTCGCAGTCCAGCATGAAGGCGACGAAATCACGACAATCGAAGGGCTCGCCGACGGCGACCAGCTGCACCCGGTTCAGGCGGCCTTCGTCGCCCGGGACGGCTTCCAGTGCGGCTATTGCACACCGGGACAGATCTGTTCGGCAGTGGGAATGCTCGAGGAAGTGAGGGCCGGCTGGCCTAGCCATGCAAGTGCCGACGTGGCGGCAGGAGCCGCGGCACTTGGCGACGAAGAGATCCGCGAGCGCATGAGCGGCAATATCTGCCGTTGTGCTGCCTATCCCAACATCGTCGCCGCGATCCGCGACGCAGCCGAAGAGGTGTGAGCCCATGCAGCCCTTTACCTACGTGCGCGCCAGCACCGTCAAGGAGGCGGCCGCCACCGTTGCGGCCGAGCCGGAAGCGAAGTTCATCAGCGGCGGCACCAATCTTCTCGACTTGATGAAGCTGGAGATCGAGCGGCCGACACACCTCGTCGATGTCAGGCGGCTGGCGCTCGACAGCATCGAGGAGACGCCAGAGGGCGGCCTTCGGGTCGGGGCAGAGGTCCGCAACAGCGATCTCGCCGCCGACCCGCGGGTGCGATCACGCTATCCTGTGCTCTCGCAAGCGCTTCTCGCGGGAGCGTCCGGGCAAATCCGCAACAAGGCCTCGACCGCAGGCAATCTCCTGCAGCGCACACGCTGCTTCTACTTCTACAACCGCGACATGCCCTGCAACAAGCGCGAGCCGGGATCGGGCTGCGCGGCCCTAGAGGGCTTCAACCGAATGCATGCCGTGCTCGGCGCTAGCGAGGCCTGCATCGCCGTCCATCCGTCGGACATGGCGGTGGCCATGGCCGCACTCGACGCTGAGGTCGAAACCGCCATGCCCGACGGCAAGACACGCACGATCGCCATTGGCGACCTCCACCGGCTGCCCGGCTCGACGCCACATGTCGAGACAGCGCTCGGCCACGGCGAGATGATCACGGCCATCACCTTGCCGCCCCCGCCGTCAGGCCGGCAAGTCTATCGCAAGGTGCGCGACCGCGCTTCCTACGCCTTTGCGCTTGTCTCGGTCGCAGCCGTTGTCGAAAGGAGCGGCGATCGCGTACGGAGCGCGCGCATCGCGATGGGTGGCGTTGCACCCAAGCCATGGCGAGCGACGGAAGCGGAGTACGTGCTCACCGGTGCGGCAACTTCCGACCCCGCTTTTTCCGAGGCCGCCGAAAGCGCACTCGCCGGAGCGGTGGGGCATGGCGGCAATGATTTCAAGATCCCGCTGGCAAAACGCACGATATGGCGGACGCTCGCCGCGGCTGTCGAAAGTGCATGAGGTGCGATGATGACAGAAACCATGACCCCGGAAAACCGTTCGTCCGAGACCGGCAATGGCCTTGTCGGCCAGCCGATCGCACGCGTCGATGGGCCGCTCAAAGTGACCGGCCGTGCGACCTACGCCTATGAGCATGCCGCGAACGAGGCAGCCTATGGCTACATCCTTGGCGCTGCCATCGCCAAGGGTCGTATCGTCGAGATTGACACTGCGGACGCCGAACAGGCCCCGGGCGTGCTTCACGTCATGACCTACCGGAACGCACCGGCCCAGCCCGAATTCGGCCCGGCGGTCACGCCCACGGTGCCGGAGGTCTTCACCCGCGCCAGACCCATGCTCAACAGCGACCGCGTTCGCTTCTACGACGAGCCGGTTACGCTGGTCGTCGCGGAGACGTTCGAGGCGGCGCGGGCTGCCGCACGTCTCATCCGGGTGCGCTATGAAGAGGAGCGCGGCGCCTTCGATTTGCAGGCACATCTCGCCGAGGCCTACGCGCCCCGGCGCACCAATGCTGGTTTCGAGACGGACAGCGCGATCGGGGATTTCGATGGCGCCTTCGCCGCTGCTCCGGTCAAAATCGATGCGACCTACCGGACGCCCTACGAGCACCACAACCCCATGGAGCCCCATGCGACGCTCGCCATCTGGTCGGGCGACGAGGTGACGATCTACACCGGTGCGCAAACGCTCGCGAACTTCCGGGCCAGCCTCGCCAGCACGCTCGCCATTCCGCCGGAGCGTGTCCGAATCGTCAGCCCCTTCATCGGCGGCGGTTTCGGCTCCAAGCTGATCGTGCACGCCGACACCGTTCTTGCGGCGCTCGCTGCAAGGGTGCTGCGTCGCCCGGTCAAGGTCGCGCTGACACGGCAGCAGATGTTTGCCAATGCCGGTCATCGGGCGGAGATGGTTCACCAGGTGCGCCTCGGCGCGGATCTCGACGGGCAATTGACTTCGATCGGTCATGATGTTTCGTCCGCGACATCCAGCTTCGAGGAATTCTGCGAGCAGACCGCGGTCTTCACCCGCTCGCTATATGCCGCGCCGAACCGGTTGACCCGCCACCGGCTCGTTCCGGTCGATCTCAATCGCGGCGAATGGATGCGCTCGCCCGGCGAGGCGCCGGGCATGCTCGCCTTTGAAAGTGCCGTGGATGAGCTCGCCGAGCGGCTCGGTCTCGATCCGATCGAGCTCAGGGTTCGTAACGAGCCGACAGAGGACCCGGAGCGCGGCGTGCCGTTCTCGACCCGCAATCTCGTCGCCTGCATGCAGGAAGGCGCGCGCCGGTTCGGCTGGAAACGCCGGAAACCCACCCCGGGCCGCATCCGCGAAGGCCGCAAGCTAATCGGCTACGGTATGGCGGCGGCCATTCGGCCGAACTACATCGGCGCGACGACGGCCCGGGTGGCGATCGATGCAAACGGCCGGGTAACGGCCGAGCTCGATATGACCGATATTGGAACGGGCACCTACACCATCCTGACCCAAATCGCGGCGGAAAGCCTGGGCGTGCCCATCGCGGCAGTCAAGGTCGGGCTTGGCGACAGCCGGTTTCCGCGCACCGCCGGCTCCGGCGGTTCCTGGGGAGCGGCGAGTGCGGGCTCGGCGCTCCATCATGCGTGCAACGCCCTCAAGGAGAAGATTATCGAGGCGGCACGGTCCGACGACCGCTCACCGCTCCGCGGTGCGGACG
Organism: Sinorhizobium sp. BJ1; assembly: GCF_002531555.1. NCBI lineage: Bacteria > Pseudomonadati > Pseudomonadota > Alphaproteobacteria > Hyphomicrobiales > Rhizobiaceae > Sinorhizobium > Sinorhizobium sp. BJ1. The sequence continues at coordinate 40,263 of NZ_NWTH01000010.1, read as the reverse complement.
CCGCCGCGCCGAGCTTCGTCGGCGGAGAGGTGAGAGCCGGCGACAGCTCGGTAAGCTTGGCTGATCTCATCGGCAGCATTGCCCCGGACGGCATCGAGGCAACCGGTTCGGTCGCCGCCGCCCGCGCCACGGAAAGCTATAGCAGCTATTCCCAGCACTCCTATGGAGCGCACTTCGCGGAAGTCGCAGTCGACAGCGACACGGGCGAGGTGCGCATGCGCCGCATGCTGTCGGTGATCGGTGCAGGCCGCATCCTCAACCCCAAGACCGCACGTTCGCAGATTCTCGGCGGCATGATCTGGGGCATCGGTGCTGCTCTGATGGAGGAAACCGTGCTCGATCCACGCTACGGCCATTTCGTCAACGGCGATCTCGCGGAATATCATGTCCCCGTCAATGGCGATGTCCCGGAGATGGAGGTGGTCTTTCTCGAGGAATCCGACGACAAGGCCAATCCGCTCGGCGTCAAGGGGCTCGGCGAGCTCGGCGTCTGCGGCACGGGCGCGGCGATCGCCAACGCGATCTACAACGCCACCGGTATCCGCGTTCGCGAGTTTCCGATCACCCTGGACAAGCTGCTCCCCGGCCTACCGGTGACGGCCATTTGAGTCTGTCAATGCAATAGAGCGGCTCACTGTTTCCACGGAAGCCGTGAACCGCTCTATGTCCTTATACACCCTTCTCGCGGAAAGCCGTTACACGGCGCGTCCCGGAAGGCCTACAGCAATGGCCGTGGAGTCGGCGAAAGGAATCCACTTGTCACGTCCGGAGCTCTGGCCTCGGCAAGCTGCGAGAGGAACCGGTCCATTAGTGGAGAATTGCCGAAACGGCGGTTGGCGCGCTCATCGGCAAGTGAAAACTTAGAATCCACCTCGGTCAGGAGTGTCATTGTGCGCTGCGCTCCTTGCACGTCTCCGCGCTGGGTCAGGACGGCCGTGTGTATCAGCAGGCAATCCGCCTCGCGCGGCGCGCGCAGCAGACATTCCCGCAAGACCCGATCGGCTTCATCGAGACGGCCGGCGGCATAGAGTGCCTGGCCATAGACATAGGTGTAGTACTCCGGAGCCATCGGATGCAGCCGACGCGCCCGCTCGGCATTGCGCACCGCCTCATCATAGCTCCCGAATCGGACCTGCGCCTTTGCCAGCGCCATCAGGCTGTCCGGATCGTTCGGGTTGAGCTCGACCGCCCGCTGCGCGGCCTGCATGGCGCTGGGGTAGTCGCCGGCGACCGAAAGGCCGAAGCTCAAGACCTGAAAGCCGACAGCGAGATTGGGGTCGAGGCGAACGGCCTGACGCGCCTCGCTGAGGCCCGTTTCCACATCGGTTCCGGTCGCCCTGCCGCTGAGGCTCTGGGCGAAGTCGACGATATAGGTCATTCCGAGATTGGCGCGCGCGGCGGCATAGCCAGGATCGAGTTCCAGCGCCCGATGAAGCAGTGCGCGTGCGGCAAGCAGCGCCTCCGCATCCCTCGACCCATGCTTGTAGCGATCACGCGCCTGCAGGACGAGATCGTAGGCCTGAAGATTTTCGGTCGGGCGTTTGGCCGCGTTCGATACTTCCGACTCGCGCACATAGGATACCAGATGCGAAACGATCTCGGCCGTCAGCTCGGTCTGGAGCGCAAAGACGTCCTCGACACGCCGGTCGTAGCTGCGCGACCAGAGATGGGCGCCGCTGCGCGCATCGATCAACTGCGCCACCACGCGAAGCTGATCGCCGGCGCGTCGGGCACTGCCTTCCACCACATAGCCGGCCCCTAATCTTGCCCCGATCCTGCGGATGTCCTCCGCCTGACCGCGGAGTGCGAACGTCGAGTTGCGTGCGATCACCTGAAGTTCGGGATTTCGCGCGAGATTGGCGATGATGTCCTCGGTCAGCCCGTCGGCGAAATAGCCCTGGTCCGCTTCCCCACTCATATTGTCGAAGGGCAGCACTGCGACAGTCGGCCGGGCATCGGCAGGTTCAACGCCCGCCAGACGCAGGAGGCTATCGGTCAGATCCGCGCCGATCGCTCGCAGTGCGGGCATCTGTGTGAAGGCGGCGACAAGGACAAGCGCTGCAGCCCCTGCGGCGTAAGGCAAAACGGCACGCCGGCGGAGGGCCTGCCGCCGGATCCATTCCCGGGCGCCCGCCTGACCGGGCACGAGTCGCACGGCGTAGACGGCAAGCGGCTCGCTTATGTTCTTCGCCTGCCTTCGTCCGATGCTGTAGAAAAGCTCGCTGCGGCTCCGGTCAGCACTGCGGACCACTGCCTCGCTGACGAAAATGCTGGCGGGCTCCGCCATGGCCTCCAGCCGGGAGGCGACGTTCACGCCATCTCCGAACATGTCGCCATTGTCTTCTATGACGTCGCCGAGGTTGATGCCGAGCCGCATCTTGAACGGTCGCTCGACAAATCCGTTCTGGATTTCGATCGCCGCATCCAGCGCCTCGTTGACGCTCGGAAATGTCGCGAGAAAGCCGTCGCCGGTGGTCTTGAACGTTCGACCGCCATGCTTCTCGACGGCCGGGATGATCAGTTCGCCGAAGGTCGCGCGCAGGGCCGCATAGGTCGAGGATTCGTCCTCGGACATCAGGCGCGTGTAGCCGACGATGTCGCCTGCTACAATTGCTGCGAGTTTGCGTTCCATCACCACCCTCGGCAGTCTTCAGACGCATCTATATGGTACCGTCCTCGCCCGTCCACTCAAAACTCTGTGTGTGGTCGAACTGCTCTGCGGACGCAGCCACGATTCCTGCCACCTGACACGAGAATGTAATCCGGCGCTTTACGCCGGGCGGTCATTGCGTGATCTTTGATCTCAAAAGGAATCGCGGGGATAATTTGTATGAAGTTCGTGAACCCTCTACCTTTTGTGGCTGATATCAGCCGCTCGAAAAGCTTCTACTCCGAAGTGCTGCAGCTTCAGATCTTGGAGGATCACGGCAACTTCGTTCAGTTCGACAATGGGTTTGCCCTTCACGATGACGCCTCGCTCTACCAAACGGTGTTTGGAGAGTCCCGGGACGAAAGCGGCCCGTATGGGCGGCGGAATCTCGTCCTCTATTTTGAGGACGAAGATATCGACACGGCGTTCAAGCGTATTGCTGACCGGGTCGATCTTATCCATGAAGTCAGGCAACAGTCTTGGGGTCAACGCGTATTCAGATTCTTCGATCCGGACGGGCACATCGTCGAAATCGGGGAACCGCAAGTGACAACCTCTGTGTCGAAACCCTATGAGCCATAGGGTCTTTCCGGCTTCAGATCGCGCGTCCGTTCCATCCGAATAGCCGCCTCTCAGCGCCCTCGACGATCTCAGGAGGTCGTATGTGGGGGCGTTCTCGCCGTTTCGCTCGCCGCTTCCGCTCGTTGCGGTCAGCCAGCCGTTCTTAAGCTTCCTGCTTCCAGGGATTGATGACAGTGAGCCCTGCCGCTTCAAAGGGACTGGTGTCGCGCGTTGCGATGATAAATCCCTTTGAGGCTGCAATAGCAGCAATATATCCGTCGGGGGTCGGGAACCCCTTGCCGGCCGCTCGGGCCTTGACGGCCAAGTCGGCGTAGTGCCGGGCAGCCTCGATGTCGAACGTCAACACCCGCTCACCGAACAGTTCGAGCACGCCATCCAGCATCTCGGCACACGCCTTCTTGCGTCGGCCGTCCGCCAATGCTGCGAACAGCAGCTCGGCCATGGTGACGCTGGACAGGTACAGCGTTTCGGCGACTTGCTCATTCGACAAGATCGCACGGCCGGATTGGGTTCCGGTTTCATCGCCTCGGAGACGACATTCGTATCCAAAACGATCATTCAAACCTCATCGGCTCGGCTGGCGCCGTGTCGCGCCGCTGGTCAAACACTGCAAAGTCGTCGTTCGTCAGCCCCACCCGCCGACCCAGCTCCGCAAGGGCATCCCCCATGTGGATGCGCTGCCCGGACTTCACCGCACCTCCGTGCTGCGGCCGTGCATAGCGGCCCGCACGCGCAGTGCGCGGTGCACCTCATCAGGCACATTCCGCACGGTCAGAATTGCCATAATCAAAACCTCCTACTTGCATTCACTGACTGCATTATTGAATTGTGCAGTCAGTTTGCAAGCTGACCGATCGAGATCGTTGAAACGCCGAAGTTTCGTATGACTTCCCGGTCGCCAATTTCGGCACTAGGGCTCGCACGATCATGCAGTGGTGAGTGCCTGTCGTCACCACATGGAGCGTTCGGGACGTGATCTCGTGGTCTAGGCCTCCCCGTACCCGCCGCCGGTCGGCGTCACCACCGTGAAGGCCTCGCCGGCCTCAAGAACAGTGTGGGCTGATCCGGGCAGTTCCTCGATGCGGCCGTCATTGCGCCGAACGTGATTGCGGCCGAGTTCGCCAGGCTCGCCGCCGTTCAGCCCGAACGGCCGGATGCGGCGGTGACCGGAAAGGATGGCGAAGTCCAGCCGCTCGCGAGCCCGGATCGTGCGCTCCGTGCCGTCGCCCGCCGACCACTTGCCGCGACCGCCGGAGCCCTTGCGGATGTGGAAGTCCTCGAGCACCACCGGAAACCGCGTCTCGAGGATTTCCGGATCGGTCAGCCGCGAATTGGTCATGTGGGTGTGGACCGCGTCGGCACCGTTGTAACCCGGCCCGGCCGGCGCGCCGGAGCAGATCGTCTCGTAATACTGATAGTGATCGTTGCCGAAGGTGAGGTTGTTCATTGTCCCCTGTGCCGCGGACTGCGCCTCGACAGCGCCAAACAGGCAATTGGTCACCGCCTGGCTGACTTCGACATTACCGGCGACGACGGCGGCCGGATAGCGCGGCGACAGCATCGTGCCTTCGGGAATGACGATTCGGATCGGTCTCAGGCAGCCGGCATTCATTGGGATAAAGGCCTCGACCAGCACCCGGAAGACATAGAGGACCGCGGCGCGTGTCACCGGCTCCGGTGCGTTGAAATTGTCCGCTCGCTGCGCCGACGTACCGGTGAAGTCGACCGTCGCCTCGCGGTTCGCGCGATCGATGGAGATCTTTGCGACGATCCGGCAGCCCTGTTCCATCTCGTAGGAGAATTCGCCGTCGCCGAGCTGGTCGAGGACGCGGCGCACGCTCTCGGCGGCATTGTCCTGAACCTGCCCCATATAGGCTTCGACGACGTCTTCGCCGAATTGGGCGATCATCTTCTTCAGTTCCGCCACCCCCTTCTCGTTGGCGGCGACCTGCGCCTTCAGGTCGTTGACGTTCTGGAGGATGTTGCGCACCGGATAGCGCGCTCCGTTCAAAAGCCTTTCCAGTTCCTCTTCGCAAAAGCGGCCGCGGTCGATCAGCTTGAAATTGTCGATATAGACCCCCTCCTCCTCAATGTTGGTGGCGAGCGGCGACATCGAGCCCGGCGAAATACCGCCGATATCCGCGTGGTGGCCGCGGCTGGCCACCCAGAAGCGGATCTCGCGACCCTCGTCATCGAAGACCGGCGTGCAGACCGTCAGGTCCGGCAGGTGCGTGCCGCCGTTATAGGGCGCGTTGATCAGGAACACATCGCCCGGATGGATGACCGGGTTTTCACGGATCGCGGCTGCGACCGAAGCATCCATCGAGCCGAGATGCACCGGCATATGCGGCGCATTGGCGACGAGATTGCCTTTGTTGTCGAAGACCGCGCAGGAGAAATCGAGACGCTCCTTGATGTTCACCGAATAGGCGGTGTTCTGCAGCGTGACGCCCATCTGTTCGGCGATCGACATGAACAGATTGTTGAAGATCTCCAGCATCACCGGATCGGCCCTGGTGCCGATCGCCCGTGCGCGCCGGCAGCGGTTTGATGCGCGTCAGCACGATATGGTCCCTGGCCGTCAGTTCCGCCTGCCAGCCCTCCTCGACGACGATCGTCTGGTTCGCTTCGATGATGATCGCCGGGCCGGTCAGCCTCTGGCCCGGCTTGATTTCTGCCCACAGCGCCACCGGCGCGTCATGGAACTCGCCTTGCGAATAGAAGCGGGTTTGCCGGCTAACGACCGCCTCGCCGGAGGTGGCCGCGAGCCCGTCCGTCTCCATCTCGGCAGCCCCGCCGCCGACCGTCTCGACCTCGACGGCATCGATCACCAGCGGCTTGCTCTCGGCGATGAAGCCGAAGCGGCGCTTGTGCAGGGTCTCGAACTCGCGGCGGAGGCGCAGTTGATCGTCATGATCGGGGAAGGTGGCTTCGACGGCCAGCACCGTATCCGTACCGGCATAGCGGACATGGGCGCGCAGATGCGTGCGGATACGGTCGCGGCCAATCTCCTGGGCGTCGAGTTCCGCAAGGCATTCGGACTGCAGTTCCGCGCCGAGCTTGGCAAGTGCCAGCGGTGCGGCGTCGTCGAGCGCCACACCGAGCGCCTTCTGCCGCGTCGCGCGGATATCGGCAAGACCCATGCCGTAAGCGGACAAAAGCCCCGACATCGGATGCAGCAATATGCTCGACATGCCGAGCGCATCGGCGACGAGGCAGGCGTGCTGGCCGCCGGCGCCGCCGAAGCAGTTCAACGCATAGCGCGTCACGTCATAACCACGCTGCACGGAAATCTTCTTGATCGCCTCGACCATGTTGGCAACGGCAATCCGGATGAAGCCGTCGGCGACATCCTCCGGGCTGCGGCCGTCGCCGATCTCGGCGGCGAGTGCAGCAAAACGGGCCTGCACCGTCTCGACATCGAGCGGCAGGTCCTGCTCCGGTCCGAACAGCGCCGGGAAAAATTCCGGCATCAACTTGCCGACCATCACATTGGCATCGGTGACGGCGAGCGGCCCGCCATTGCGGTAGCAGGCAGGCCCCGGATTGGCGCCGGCCGAGTCCGGCCCGACGCGGAAGCGCTCGCCGTCGAAATCGAGGATCGAACCGCCGCCGGCGGCAACCGTATGGATCAGCATCATCGGCGCCCGCACCCGCACGCCGGCGACTTCCGTTTCGAGGGCGCGTTCATATTCGCCGTCGAAATGGGCGACGTCGGTCGAGGTACCGCCCATGTCGAAGCCGATGACCCGGTCGAAACCTGTGGCCTCGCCCGTCCTGGCAAGGCCGACGACGCCGCCGGCCGGGCCGGAAAGAATCGCGTCCTTGCCCTGGAACAGGTCGGCAGCCGTCAGCCCGCCGGACGACATCATGAACATCAGCCGGGCGCCGGAGCGCGCGACGTCCAATTCCTCCGATACGCGCGCCACATAGCGGCCGAGCACCGGCGAGAGATAGGCATCGATGACGGTCGTGTCGCCACGGCCGACATATTTGACGAGTGGCGAGACCTCGTGGCTGACCGAGACTTGATCGAAGCCGATGGCGCGGGCGATGCGGGCGACGGCCGCTTCATGCTCGGGATAGCGGTAGGCGTGCATGAAGACGATGGCGACCGCCCGGTAGCCCCCAGCCTTCAGCCCCTCCAACGCACGCCGCGCCGCATCCTCATCCATGGGACGCTCGACCGTGCCGTCGGCGAGCACGCGTTCGTCCAGCTCGACGGTGTCCGAATAGAGTGCCTCCGGCTTGAGGATTTCGGTGGCGAAGATCTTCTTGCGCTCCTGGTAGCCGATCTTGAGTGCATCGCGAAAACCGCGCGTCGTGATCAGCGCCAACCGCTCCCCCTTGCGCTCCAGCAGCGCATTGGTGGCAACCGTCGTGCCCATCCTGACCTCGCCGATCATGCCGGCCGGCACCGGCTCGCCGGTGGCAAGGCCGAGATGCAGCCGGATGCCGTGGACGGCGGCGTCTCGATAGGCGGCGGGATTCTCGGAGAGGACTTTGAGGGCGTGCAACCGGCCTTGCGGGTCGCGGCCGATCACGTCGGTGAAGGTGCCGCCGCGATCCACCCAGAAGTCCCAAGTCCCGCTAGCGCTCATGATCTATTCCCTCACGTCGTGATCTTCGTTGCCGATCTCTGGCAAGCCTCACTATTAAGAGCATTTCGTTGACAATTTGTCGATAAAATGATGACGTCAGTCCACCAGGTTCGGAGGCGCTGTGATGACAAAGAGGCGGCAGCAAGGCCGTGAAACGAGGGAGTGGATCGAAACCGCCCTCCCCGATCATCTGAAACCCGTCTCCCCCATCGGCCCGATCGTTTCGTCGGCTCACCTTGCCGAAGGCGGTTCGCCGGGGCTTTCCGAAGTGGAGTACGGCCTGATCCTCGCCTCGCACGCCTTCCACCGCTGGATGGTGCGCTGCATGGCCGCCGCCGGCGTTCCCGGCCTTTCGCCGATGGAGATCATGGCGCTTCACACGATCCGCCACCGCGACCGGGGAAAGAAGCTCTCCGAGATCTGCCTCGTCCTCGACATCGAAGACACCCACGTCGCGACCTATGCGATCCGCAAGCTCGAAGCGGCGGGCCTGGTGACGACCGGCAAACAGGGCAAGGAGAAGACGATCCGCATCACCGCAAGAGGCGCCGAGGCGTGCGCACGCTACGCCCAGATTCGCGAGCGCCTGCTCGTCGCCTCGACCGCCAAGGCCCGCCCCTCGGAAGAAACCCTCTCGGAAATCGCCGCCGTGCTGCGCTTCCTATCCGGCGCCTACGAACAATCGGCACGCGCCGCCACCACGCTGTGAGCCTGTCCTCGCGTTGCGCTCGGCCCCTCATCCGGCCTCTTGCCGGACGGCCGGTTGACCTGCGACGGCTTTCTTGCCCTTCGCCCGGTTGACGCTCGGCGTGCCGCCGTCGGCTCTTGCTTTCGCCACCGCCTGTCCACCACTAGGCCGCGCGGCCGGCCGCGCCGCGGCTTCCCGTCTCGGTTGGGCCTTCAGTCCTTCGAGCGTGCTCTTGCGAACATCCCTGACCTGGCCAGCGCCACCGCCGCCCGGGCGCGCCTGCGGCCGATCGCGTTTGACCTCGGCGGCGCGGTTGCGCAGGTTGTTGTTGCCATCGGCCTTGATGTTGTTCTTGAGATTCGTTCGGTCGAGCTTGTTGAGCTGGTCACGGTCAAGGCTGATCTTGCTGCGGACGACATTCTTCCAGTCGACGTCGTTCCAGTTGACCTTGCCATCGAAGTCGACGTTGTTGAAGCACTGGTTGCAGTCGACGTCGATGTCGCCACCCCAGCCGCCGCCCCAGACCCCCCAGTCGACAATGGCGCCGAACACCGCGCCGGTGACAGCGCCGGCGAAGAAGGCCGCGCCCGGATACCAATAGGCGGGATAGGGATCATCGTAATAGTCGATCGGCACCGGCGTGTAGTCAGGCTCGTAGAGCATCTCCGGCGGATATTGCGGCACATAGATTGTTTCGGGGTTCGCCGGCTGGATGATGATGTTGTCACCCTCCTCGACTACCTTCAGAGGCGGCCGAGACGAGTGCCACCAACTCGTCCGGATAGAGCGCTATGCGGGCGACGAGGACCTCGAGTTCATCGTCGCTGAGCGGTTCCGGCGCAGCCTCGGCCGGAGCTGGCGGGGCAGGCGTCTGTTGCGCAAAGGCGTCCGACAAAAGCGAAGTGTCCGCGACCTGCAGCAGCGACGACGCTGCCAGAGCGATCAGGCCTGTGAGAATTGACTTGCGCATGATCCGCGTCTCCCCCTCGGCATCGGACAAAGCGCCTTCCGAGACGGCCCTACAACAAGTCTGGAGCAACATTACCACTTGTGGTTTCGTCTCAAAGCGGCGGCAATCGAAAGAATTTCGCTCTGGCCCGTTGACGCCGACTGTGCGAGAGAAACCACAACATCCCCTGCGTTTAGGCGCACACAGGACTCTGTAGTATTTGAAAGCAGCAGTCGCGGAGAATTGACGGGTGAAGCAGCGCCGCCCCTTGCCAGGCAGGAAATCCGCCGGGGCGAAAGCCGGCGACAGCGCCGCCGGCCGGCGCGTCACGCTTGCCCGGGCGCTCTCCAAGCTCGGCTACTGCTCGCGCACCCAGGCGGAGAAACTGATCGCCGAGGGCCGCGTCAGTGTCGGCGGCCGCAGGACGACCGATCTTTCGCATTGGGTCGAAATCGACCGGGACAGGATCGCCGTCGATGGAACCGCGATCGCCGCCGAGGCGAAGACCTATCTGATGCTGAACAAGCCGCGCGGACTCGTGACGACGCGCGACGACCCGGAAGGGCGACCGACGGTGTTCGATTGCCTCGCAGACGTCGATGCCCGCTTCCTCTCGCCGGTCGGGCGGCTCGACAAGGCGAGCGAAGGGCTGCTGCTCTTCACCAACGACACCGTTCTGGCGCAGCGCCTGCTCGATCCGGCGACCCATCTCGGCAAGATCTATCACGTCCAGGTGCGCGGCTTCTTCGATGAGGCCTCGGCTCGGGCGATGATGGATGGAGTGACCGAGGGCGGCGAGGTGCTGAAGGCGACGCATGTTCGAGGCCTGAGAAGCGGCGGCAGGAACTCCTGGATCGAGGTCGAGCTCCAGGAAGGACGCAACCGCCAAATCCGCCGCATGCTGGAGGCGCTCGGTTTCGAATGCCTGCGGCTCATCCGCGTCTCGATCGGCGAGATCAGTCTCGGCGACCTGCCGAAGGGAGCGATCCGGCCGCTCACCGAGGCGGAGATTCAAAATCTTCGGCGGCGCACCGGTTCCTGACCGCGCAATGGGTGGAAATCCACCCATTGCCAGACGCTTTTGTTTCCGAATCCACCCATCGCCCCGCCGCTCGTGCGGGAAATGCGCAAAATGCCCGCGGGCACCGGTTGTCTGTGGTAAAATCCCGTTTGCTAATGGGTGCAACCAGAACCGGCGGGAGGAACCGTGCCGGCTGGTGGACAATGTCATCCGGGAGGAAAAGATGAAAATTTTGAACGCGCTTCTGGGCGCCGTCGCCGCCGTTTCCCTGTTTGCCGCTTCGGCCAGCGCCCAAACCTATCCGGAGCGCACGATCACCATGGTGGTGCCCTTCTCGGCCGGCGGGCCGACCGACACGGTCGCCCGTCTCGTCGCCGAGTCGATGTCGAAGGACCTCGGCCAACAGATCATCGTCGAGAACGTCGGCGGCGCCGGCGGCACGCTCGGTGCCGGCCGCGTCGCCCAGGCCGATCCCGACGGCTACACGATCCTGCTCCACCACATCGGCATGGCGACCAGCGCCACACTCTATCGCAAGCTCGCCTACGACACGCTGAACGCCTTCGAATATGTCGGCCTCGTCACCGAGGTGCCGATGACGATCGTCGCCCGCAAGGATTTCGAGCCGACCGATCTCAAGGGGGTGATCGAATACGCCAAGGCCAACAAGGATACGGTGACGGTCGCCAATGCCGGCATCGGCGCCGCATCTCACCTCTGCGGCATGATGTTCATGGACGCCATCGACACGCCGCTGACGACCGTGCCTTACAAGGGCACCGGCCCGGCCATGACAGATCTGCTCGGCGGCCAGGTCGACATCATGTGCGATCAGACGACCAACACGACGAAGCAGATCCAAGGCGGCACGATCAAGGCCTATGCCGTCACCTCGCCGAAGCGACTGAAGATCTTCCCCGACCTTCCGACGGCTGAAGAAGCCGGTCTTCAGGGCTTCCAAGTCGGCATCTGGCACGGCGTCTATGCTCCGAAGGGCACGCCCGCTGAGGTTACCGAGCGCCTCTCCAAGTCACTGCAAAAGGCCCTCAAGGACGAGAACGTCGCCGCCCGCTTCGGCGAACTCGGCACCGAGCCGTCCAGCGAGGCTGACGCGACGCCGGCGGCCCTGAAGGCCAAGCTCGAAAGCGAGATCGCTCGCTGGAAGCCGGTAATCGAGGCGGCCGGCCAGTACGCCGACTAATTGGCTCCCGCGAGCAGCAGCCAATCTGTTCTCGTACAGGGAGCGGGGCGGCAGCGGCATCGCCTCCGACCGGTCGCGCTGTGGGGCAGCGACCGGTCGGAGAAATCGATCGGCAGCCCCGACGGGAGTTGACAGCCGTCAACTTGCGCAGGACGCTGGGCGTAGCCGGAAAAAAGCGAGGACACCGCCAAGAAGCAGGGCGCAGCGGCAACGTCCGAAACAACAAGAAATGGGGAACCGATGAAATCCATCTCCTTCGATACCACCAACGCGCTGTGCGGCGGCATCCTGACGGCTGTCGGGTTGTTCTTCGCGTGGCAGTCGTTCAATCTTGAGCTCGGCACCGCCTTCCGCATGGGCCCCGGCTATTTCCCGCTCCTTCTCGCGGTGATTTTGACGTTACTCGGCGCAGTCATTCTGGTTCAATCCATGAGGGTTCAGCACGAACCAATGGGGCCGATTGCGCTGCGCGGCATGTTCTTCATCCTACCGGCGCCGATCTTTTTCGGCCTCACCGTTCGTGGACTGGGCTTCGTTCCGTCACTGTTCTTCACGGCGCTCATCGCCTGTTTCGCGTCTCATCGGATGAAGCCGCACTGGGCGCTCGCCATTTCGCTGGCGCTGACGGTCTTCTCCGTCGCCGTCTTCAGTTACGGGCTCAATCTTCCCTTTGAGCGTTTCGGCCCCTGGGTCCGGTTCTAGGAGGCCGCGATGGATCTTTTCAGCAATCTCGCCCTTGGCTTCGCCACGGCCGCTTCGCCGGCTAACCTGCTCTTCTGCCTGATCGGCGTGCTCCTCGGCACACTCATCGGCGTGCTGCCCGGCATCGGCGCCACGGCGACCATCGCCATGCTGTTGCCGATCACCTTCCAACTCGAGCCGGTTTCCTCGCTGATCATGCTCGCCGGCATCTATTACGGCGCCCAATATGGCGGCTCGACCACGGCGATCCTGATCAACATGCCGGGCGAATCCTCCTCCGCCGTCACCGCCATTGATGGCTATCAAATGGCCCGCAACGGCCGCGCCGGCGCCGCGCTCGCGATCGCGGCGCTCGGCTCATTCTTCGCCGGAACCGTCTCGACCTTTCTCGTCGCAATCTTCGCTCCGCCGCTCACCGCGATGGCGCTGGAATTCGGCGCGGCGGAATATTTCTCGCTGATGATCGTCGGTCTGATCTCCGCCGTCGCGTTGGCGCATGGCTCGATCGTCAAGGCGCTCGCCATGGTCGCGCTCGGCCTGTTGCTCGGCCTGGTCGGTACCGACATCTATTCCGGCACGCCGCGCTTCACCCTCGGCATTCGCGAATATGCCGACGGTCTCAATTTCGTCGCGCTCGCCGTCGGCGTTTTCGGCATCGCCGAGATCCTGCGCAATCTCGAAAGCGAAAAGACCCGTGAAGTGTTGATGGCAAAGGTCAGCGAGCTGATGCCGACCCGTGAGGACTTCAAAAGAATGTTTGGGCCGGTGGTGCGCGGCACGGCGATCGGCTCGGCGCTTGGCATCCTGCCCGGAGGTGGGGCGATCCTCGCCGCCTTCGCCTCCTATACCGTCGAAAAGCGCATATCCGACCGGCCGGAGGAATTCGGAAAAGGCGCCATCGCCGGCGTCGCAGGACCGGAAAGCGCCAACAACGCCGGCGCCCAGACCTCGTTCATTCCGCTGCTCACCCTCGGCATCCCGGCGAATCCGGTGATGGCGCTGATGATCGGCGCAATGATCATCCAGGGCATCGTGCCCGGTCCGAATGTGGCGGTGGAACAGCCCGCCCTCTTCTGGGGCATCATCGCCTCGATGTGGATCGGCAACCTGATGCTCGTCGTCCTGAACCTGCCGCTGATCGGGCTCTGGGTGAAGCTGCTGAAGATCCCCTATTTCATCTTGTTTCCGATCATCATGGCCTTCTGTTCGATCGGGGTCTACAGCGTCAATTCCAACGTCTACGACCTCTACGCAGTCGCCTTCTTCGGTTTCGTCGGGTATCTGTTGCTGAAATTGCGCTGCGAGCCGGCGCCGCTGCTGCTCGGATTCGTCCTCGGCCCGTTGATCGAGGAAAACCTTCGCCGCGCCATGATCCTGTCGCGCGGCGACCCGACCACCTTCGTCACCCGACCGATCAGTGCCGTCCTCTTGCTGATCGCAGCCATCGTGCTCGTCGTCGTCTTCCTGCCGAGCGTCAAGGCCAAGCGCGAGGAGGTTTTCGTCGAAGAGGATTGAGCCGGAGCTCCTTGAAAGCCGTGCAGCCCCGTGCCGACAGGTGCGGGGCCGAATCTTATTTTCGGCCATCATAACGGCGCCTGCCATCTTGATGGCAGCCCTTCTCTTACCTGTATTTGTCAGACAAGGGAGTTCAAAATGGCCGAACCTCAGCTTTCAGTCCGCAGTGCCAGGGCGCGTGATCTTGCGCACCGGCTGGCTCGTCGTGAGAACCGCTCAATCGCCGACATCGTTGAACGCGCGCTTGAAGCCTATGAGGTGCGCGAGGCGGGTCGAGAGCCGGCTTCAACATTTTACACGCGCCTGTCGGAAAGCTATGGCACCGACATTGACCTTGACGCCGTGATCAAAGAAGGGCAGCAAATCCACAAGGGTCCCGAGCTTTGATCTTTCTGGATACCAATGTCATCTCTGAGACGCTGCGCAAGTCGCCGTCCGAGGCCGTGATCTCGTGGCTGGTGCGCCACGATGCCGAACTCGCCCTCCCTACTGTTACGATCGCCGAGATCGCTTACGGCATCCAAAAGATCATGCCCGACCAGCGGGCGCTCCGACTGGAACAAGCACTCGCCGCCTGGCGGAGACGTTTTGCCGATCGAATTTTCGGCCTCACGGAGGAGGCAGCCACGGCATACGGCGAAATCATGGGGGCAGCGTCGCGCCAGGGCCGCAGCATGTCCGCTCCAGATGGCATGATCGCCGCAATCGCACGGGTGAACGGCGGGCGTCTGGCGACGCACAACATTGCGGACTTTCAAGCGACCGGGCTCGATCTCATTTCGCCGTGGGAGTTCTAGAGTTGGCCTGGGTGGCGAGGTCTGGCGTTCGATGGCGACAAACCGCTTTCGCCGCGAGGGCACGCCCTCAGCACTTCACCACAGCCGGCCATTCGCTCGTCGTCCCTGGCTGCACCGGCCGTTCCAAATAGGTTGAAAGCACGACATAGCTCCGCGTCGCCTTGACCCCAGGCGTATCATAGAGGCGCGCCAACAAGCCTTCGAGCGCATGTGTGCTCTCGGTGCGGACCTTGAGCAGCATGCAGGTGTCGCCTGCGACCGAGTGAATCTCCTCCACTTCAGGATACTCCTCGATCGCAAGCAGCGCCTGCGTCTTGCCCCAGCCAGTCGTATCGACATGAACAAAGGCAAGCAGCGTTTTCCCGATCGCCTCGGGATCGATCAGCGCCGCCACCCGACGGATCGCCCCCGAGCGCCTGAGGCGCTTCACGCGCTCGTGCGCGGCCGGCGGCGAAAGCCCGACGCGTTCGCCGAGTTCGGCGTAGCTCGTGGTCGCGTCCTCGACCAGGACGCCTAATAGTTTTCGGTCCATCGCGTCTAGGTCACGCTCGAGCAGGCGTTTCCGCCGAACGTCATCTGTATTTTGATCCATTCCGAAATTTCCCATTGCTGCCGAATTAAGTTCTGCAAATATGCAGTAATGACGAACATCAATCAATCCACTTTAACCATTTCCGCCGACAGGGCGCGCATCCCGCCCTTCGCCTTCGTGCTGACCGCCTCGATCGGCGTGATCGGCTCCAATTCGCTGGCGCTCGGGCCGATCGCGCCGGAAGTGGCTCGGAGTCTTAGCACGGACGTTCCTGCGGTGATGACGGCTTCCGCCGCCTTCGGTCTCGGCACCGCAGCGAGTGCCGTCTTCCTTGGGCGCCTCATCGACCGCCACGGTCCGCGTCGCATGCTCACGGCGGCGCTGCTGCTTCTTGCCGTCGGGATCGGCATCAGCGCGGCCGCACCGGCGCTGTGGCTGCTGGTCGCCGCCCAGCTCTTCGTCGGCATCGCCGCAGGCATCGCGCTTCCCGCCATCTATACGCTGGCATCGGTCATCGCGCCGGCGGGGCGCGAGAGCGAGACGATCGGCCTGGTGCTGACCGGCTGGACGCTGAGCATGGTCGCCGGTGTCCCACTGTCGGCGGCGATCGCAGATTTCGCCGGCTGGCGGACAGTCTATGTCGCAGTTGCCGCCGCGACGCTGATCGCCTGCGCCGCCGTCCGGCTCGCCGCGGTGCGGGAGCACTCAGGCGGCAAGGCGACTTCTCCGCTTGCGGCGCTCGGCGTCCGCGGTGTCGTGCCCCTTCTGGCTGCCTGCGCGGCCTTCATGGCGGCCTTCTACGGCGTCTACGCCTATATCGGCGACCATCTCCATGCAGCACTCGGCCTGCCCGTCAGCGCCAACGGCCTCGTTGCGGTCTCCTACGGATTAGGCTTCGGCGGCGCAGCCTTCCTCGACCGCCTGATCGACCGGTTCGACGCCGGCAGGCTGCTGCCGCTCATCTTCCTGGCCGTCGCGGCCGTTTATGTTTCGATGGCGGCGGCGAGCGGCTCCTATCCTGCCATGCTGGCAGTCGTCTTTCTCTGGGGGCTTGCCAACCATTTTGGGCTGAACGTGCTCATCATTCGGCTGACCGCGCTCGATCCCGCCAGACGCGGCGCGATCATGGGGCTCAACAGCGGCGTCACCTATCTCGCCCTCTTCGCCGGCACGCTCGGCTTCGGCGCGGCTTATGCCGAGACTGTTTTTTCCATCCTGCCCTTGGCGGCGGCAGGGTTGATGCTGGCAGCCGCCCTCGCCGCGGCCCTCGCCCCGCGCGACTGCATGTCCCCAGCACATCAGCCATAGCAGTGTGTGTACTCGCCTACTCGGAAGTCATTGAAGGATTGGCACCAGCTTTTCCCCGGCCAGATATAGTCCACCCGGCCTTCAGCAGGCCGGTAGACGGCCGTGTAGAGCGTTCGGTAAGAGCCACGCCCGGAATAAAGCGGCGCCAGAAGAAATCGGTCAGTCAGACTGAAAAGGGACGTTGAAGGATCTTCGATCGCTTCGAGAACCGCGAGCTGCCGCGTCATCGAGGACGATGACGGTCTTACGGCCGGCTGATGGTTCGTACATGCCTTCAGGCGCGAAACGATCGGTTGCTGCCGGGGGCCGAGGAACAGGGTAGCGTAGCGGCCGGAGCGATCAAGCACGGTCACGTTCTGCGGAAGCGCCACGGGTATACGGCACAAGGCTTCCACCGCCTGCTTCACTTGATGACAAGTCTCGAGCACGTAACGGAGCATGAGAATGATCGAGAAACCGACGCCCTGAGCACGGCTTCCTCCTAAGGTCACACTGGCGACCAGACCTTCCTCGTTCATCCCGTCGAGGCAACCGCCCCAAGGTCGCTGCGCCTTCGAAATCACCTTCAAGCCTGACCATTCAGTCATCTCGAAGCGATCAGAGACGATATTAGGCGGATAGTCGAAATTGCGGACCAGTGCGGGGCCTTCCTCTCCGAGCCAGACTGCCTGACTACAGCCAAAGCGTTCCGGCGCAGGGCGATAATGGCTCAGCACCCGATGAGCGACCTCATCCGCTCCGACGAGGGTACAAGCGTGGTCATAATGAGGAAGCAGTTCCGGCATGTGCTGCTGGAGAGCGGCACGACACTCCTTTGCACTTGGGGTCGATGCCACGGCTTGGCCAAAATACCAGCTCTCGGCCTCGGCCCGGCCAGCGACAAAACGCGATAGCCAAGCTTCCCCAGGCCGGTCCTCCCG
Source organism: Sinorhizobium sp. BJ1 (assembly GCF_002531555.1). Classification (NCBI taxonomy): domain Bacteria; kingdom Pseudomonadati; phylum Pseudomonadota; class Alphaproteobacteria; order Hyphomicrobiales; family Rhizobiaceae; genus Sinorhizobium; species Sinorhizobium sp. BJ1. Next base: position 22,797 of record NZ_NWTH01000010.1, on the reverse strand, counting down.
CGCCGCGACGAACGTCTTGTACATAGTACCGGGACTATAAGGAAGAAGCCGCCCCGGTGGCAATGTAGCTTTGCTGTCCGCTTGGTATCTGCCGCGTATCTGCCGCGAACCTTGCGCTTGTATCGCGCAGGGGCGATTCCCGTCTGCCATGGGCTGCGCTATTATTCGATTCGCGCGCGGCCCACGCCTCCCCCCTCCGCTCGGGAAAGTAGACCTCATACAGGGCAATCGAAGCCATCGAGCCGACTGTCGAGCATCAGGCATAAGGAGGGATTGCGAAAATAGCTCGCACCAGGAGGTTACAGATGAAGCTGTCTGCGCCGATTTACCATTTGAAGCGCAAAGCCAAACGCCTATCGCGCGATGAGAACATCCCGCTCCATGCAGCGCTTGACCGCGTAGCTCTCCAGGAGGGCTACAACGATTGGAGCCTTCTTGCGTCCAAACTGTCAGCGTCCAGTCCGGCCGGCAAGCTGCTTGCTCGATTGAAGCCTGGTGATCTGATGCTCTTGGCCGCGCGCCCCGGTCAAGGCAAGACCCTGATGAGCCTTGAACTTGCCGTGGAAGCAATGAAAGCCGGCAATCGGGCCGCATTCTTCACGCTCGAGTACACAAGAGAGGACGTTCTCGAGCGTTTCCGCGCCATTGGGGTGGAGTACGCCCAATGCGAAGCGCTGTTTGAATTCGACTGCTCGGACGCAATAAGGGCCGATTACATCATGGAGAAACTGGCGTCAGCGCCCCGCGGCACTTTGGTCGTCGTAGACTATCTGCAGCTGCTTGATCAGAGACGTGAAAACCCCGAATTGGCGCAGCAGGTTCGAGCGCTGAAAGCGTTTGCGTCGGATCGCGGGCTGATCTTTGTCTTTATTTCGCAGATCGATCGATCATACGACCCTTTGACGAAGCCGTGCCCGGATGTTCGCGATGTCCGGCTACCGAACCCCTTGGATTTGCAGGTGTTTAACAAGACCTGCTTCCTGAACAAAGGCGAACTGCGATTCGAGGCAGCAGCCTAACCCACGTCCCGTCGCGGGCGAGCGCTGCAGCGGTTGCCCGCGACGGCTTAGAACACCTTGTGTTTTATCAGTTCTGCTCCGCGCATCGACGCCAACCTGTCGAGCAACCGTACCTGTCCTATGGACGCCCCGCCGCGCCCACCGTCTCCCCACCCTTCAAATAGCTCACCACCGCATCGGCAATCATCGTCCGATGGCGCTCCAACGTCGCCGGCTCCGAAAGGTCGCGGCGGAAGATCGTGCCGAAGGTGTAGCGGTTCGAGACGCGGAAGAAGCAGAAGGCACTGATCATCATGTGAATGTCGATCGGATCGGCCTTGCGGCAGAAGGTGCCGTCGGCAAGGCCGCGCTGGACGATCGCGTCGATCGTCTGGATCACCGAGACGTTCAATTCGCGGATCGCCTCCGAGCGCAGCATGTGGGCGGCGTGGTGGATGTTCTCGATGCTAACCAAGCGGACGAAGTCGGGATTGGCCTCGTCATGGTCGAAGGTCGTGGCGATCAGCGTCCGGAGCGCGTTTTCGGGCGGGAGATTGGCAAGGGCCAGATCGGCCTCGAGGGTCCGGATCTTGCGGTAGGAGCGCTCCAGCACGGCGAGATAGAGGGCCTCCTTGCTGCCGAAGTAATAGTAGATCATACGCTTCGAGGTGCGGGTCCGCTCCGCAATGGCATCGACCCGGGCGCCCGCCAGGCCATGGGTGGAGAACTCCTCAGTCGCCACATCGAGAATGTCTTCCTGGGTTCTCTGCGGATCGTTCTTCCTGCCATTCATCTGCCGTTCGGCCATCTGCGCGCGCTGCCCCGCTCTTTCACAAGCCCTTGTTTCGTCGACCCAAATGCCCGCTTTTGCGGGTCGGTCCGGAGGCCTCTCTCCCGGGCGATGCATCAAGACATATTCACCTTCCCTCTTGCTTTCAATAGAAGGCAGCTTGACATCCGAACTAGTTAGTACATTTTAGAGAAATATTGCCGGGCACGCGGAGGAGCGCGCTGTTCCGGCCGCCGGATAGGCCGGCATGGGGAGACAAGCTCGCGCAAGCACGTCCGTCGGGGCTCGCGTGTCGCTTGGGAGGAGCGCATGACCCGCATCATCGATTTCTATTTCTTCGCGCTGAAGGTGACGATCGCCCTGCTGCTGGCCGGCATGGTCGTGCTCGTCTTCGGCAATGTCGTCCTGCGCTACGCCTTCAACCAGGGAATCACGGTTTCCGAGGAGCTGTCGCGCATCTTCTTCGTCTGGCTGACCTTTCTCGGCGCCGTCGTCGCCATGCGCGAACACGGCCATCTCGGCGTCGATACGCTGATCAAGCGGCTGCCGCCGCTCGGCGCAAAAGTCGCCGTGCTCTTAGGGCATGCGCTGATGATCTATGCGACATGGCTGATGATCAGCGGCAGCTGGGCGCAGACGATGATCAACCTTCATGTCGGCGCGCCGGCGACCGGCCTCTCCATGGGCTTCTTCTATGGCGCCGGCCTCGCCTTCGGCATTCCGGCCTTCCTGATCCTGCTTTCCGATGCCTTCGCCATCGCCACCGGCCGCATCGATGTGGCGACCGCCGAACTGGTGCGCGACAGCGAGGACGAGGTCGCCCTCGACGATCTTCCCGAGCCCGCGCTCGGCCCGCTGCCTGCGAAGCACTGAGGAGGCGACGATGACAGTTTCGATCTTTCTTGGCGCGCTTCTCGGTCCCATGGCGCTCGGCGTGCCGATCGCTTTCGCCCTGGTCCTCAGCGGCGTCGCGCTGATGTTCTATCTTGATCTCTTCGACGCGCAGATCGTGGCGCAGAATGTGTTGAACGGCGCCGACAGCTTTCCGCTGATGGCCGTGCCCTTCTTCCTGCTCGCCGGCGAAGTGATGAACACCGGTGGTCTTTCCCGCCGCATCGTCGCTCTGGCGATGGCGATGGTCGGCCACATCCGCGGCGGCCTCGGCTTCGTGGCGATCTTCGCCGCCTGCATTCTCTCCAGCCTCTCCGGCTCGGCCGTCGCCGATGCGGCGGCACTCGGCGCGCTGCTTCTGCCGATGATGCTGAAGAGCGGCCACGACGCGGCCCGCGCCGGCGGCCTGCTGGCGTCTGCCTCGATCATCGGCCCGATCATTCCGCCGTCGATCGGCTTCATTCTCTACGGCGTCGTCGGCGGCGTCTCGATCACCAAGCTGTTCCTCGCCGGCATCTTTCCCGGGCTGATGATCGCCGCGGCGCTGTGCATCACCTGGTTCATCGTCGCCCGCAAGGAGCAGTTCGAACTGCCGCCTAGAGAGAGCGGCGCGGTGCGCCTTAAGGCCTTCACCGACAGCATCTGGGCGCTTCTCCTACCGGTGATCATCATCGTCGGCCTGAAGTTCGGCGTCTTCACGCCGACCGAAGCGGGCGTCGTGGCCGCAGTCTATTCGCTATTCGTCGCGATGGTGGTCTATCGCGAGTTGCCGCCGGCAAAGCTCTTCCACGTCTTTGTCGCCGCCGCCAAGATCACCGCCGTCGTCATGTTCCTGGTCGCCTGCGCCGCGGTCTCGGCCTGGCTGATCACCGTCGCCGACGTGCCAGGCGCGCTCGCCGCCCTCGTCGAACCGCTGATGGACAACCAGACGGCCCTGCTCATCGCCATCATGGCGCTGATCGTCGTCGTCGGCACCGCCATGGACATGACGCCGACCATCCTGGTGATGACGCCGGTATTGATGCCGATCATCAAGCAGGCTGGCATCGACCCGGTCTATTTCGGCGTGCTGTTCATCATCAACAATTCGATCGGTCTCATCACGCCGCCGGTCGGCACGGTCCTGAACGTTATCTGCGGCGTTTCGAAACTATCGATGGAAGACCTGATGAAGGGCGTGATGCCCTTCCTGATCGCCGAACTGATCGTCCTTTTCCTGCTCGTCCTGTTCCCTGAGCTGGTGACCGTTCCGGTCTCCTGGTTCGGGCACTGACGCGCTGACTTTCACGCTTTCAACACGGCCGGTGGGAGTACCGGCCCAACCCGGGAGGAAAAACATGTTGAATAGATTCACCAAACTGGCACTGGGCATTGCCCTGCCCCTCGTTCTGCTGACGGCAGGGCCAGCGGCTGCGGAGATCCGCGAGCATCAGCTGAAATTCGCTTCGGCCAACAACAAGGGTCACCCGCAGGTGACCGGCATGGAAAAATTCGCCGAGCTGGTCAATGAAAAGAGCGGCGGCAAGATCGAAGTCAAGCTCTTCCCGGGCGGCACGCTCGGCGGCGACGTCCAGACCGTTTCGGCGCTGCAGGGCGGCGTCGTCGAGATGACCGTGCTGAACGCCGGCATCCTCGCCAACAACGTCAAGCAGTTCGGCGTGGTCGACCTTCCCTTCCTCTTCAACAGCGGCGAGGAAGCCGACAAGGTGATGGACGGCCCCTTCGGCCAGAGCCTCCTCAAGCTTCTGCCCGATACCGGCCTTGTCGGGCTCGGCTATTGGGAGCTCGGCTTCCGCAACCTCACCAACAATCGCCATCCGGTCACCAAGCTCGATGACATCAAGGGCCTGAAGATACGCACGATCCAGTCGCCGATCCCGCTCGAGCTCTTCAACACGCTCGGCGCCAATGCCGTGCCGCTGCCCTACACCGAACTCTACACCGCGCTCGAGACGGGAACGGTCGATGGGCAGGAGAACCCGGCCGCGAACATCCTCAACGCGAAGTTCTACGAAGTGCAGAAATACATGACGCTGACCCGCCACCAGTACAATCCGCAGATCGTTCTGGTCAGCAAGAAGTTCTGGGATGGGCTGAACGACGAGGAAAAGGCCGTCCTGCAGTCGGCCGCCACCGAGGCGCGCGACTTCCAACGCAAGGTTTCGCGCGAACAGGATGCGAAGGCCATCGAGGAAATCAAGAAAACCGGCATGGAAATCAGCGAGCTGAGCCCGGAAGAAACGCAGAAGCTGCGCGATGCCGTCAAGCCGGTGATCGAGAAGTTCAGCGCCGAAATCGGCACCGAAACGGTGCAGGCGCTCTTCAAGGAGATCGCTGCGGCACGCGGCCAGTAACGGCCAGCCAAGCTTCCGGTCCGCCTCTTCACGGGGCGGACCGGACCAGCGACGGGATGGATAAAGTGGAACCCGAAAACATGACCGAAACGCTTGCAAGACCCTTGAAGGCCGGTCTGATCGGCGCCGGCATCCAGGCCTCGCTGACCCCGGCGATGCACATGGCCGAGGGCGCGGCCCAGGGGCTTAGCTACGACTACGAGCTGATCGACCTGCAGGCGCTGAGCGCAACCGAAGACGACCTGCCGCGTCTCATCGCCGATGCGCAGGGCCGCGGGCTTGCCGGCCTAAACATCACCCATCCCTGCAAGCAGGCGGTCATCGCCCATCTGGACGAGCTTGCCCCCGACGCACGCCGGCTCGGCGCCGTCAACACCGTGGTGCTGAAGGGCGGGCGGCGCTATGGCCACAATACCGATTGGTGGGGCTTCGCCGAAGGATTCCGGCGGGGCCTGCCGGACGCCGACCTCTCTTCTACCGTGCAACTCGGCGCCGGCGGCGCCGGCGTGGCGACCGCCTATGCCGCACTTTCGCTCGGCCTGCGCCAGCTTGTCGTGTTCGACCGCGAGCCGGAACGGGCCGAAGCACTCGCCGAAATGCTGTCGCCGCTCTTCCCCGAAGCCGAAATCGCGTCGGGCAGAGATCTGGCTGCGGCGATGCGAGAGGCGACAGGGCTCATCCATGCCACGCCGACCGGCATGGCGAAATATCCGGGGCTGCCGCTCGACGCCGAGCTGCTTTCCTCGCGCCACTGGATCGCCGAGATCGTCTATTTCCCGCTGGAAACGGCGCTGCTCAAGGAAGCGAGACGACTCGGCTGCCGCACGCTCGACGGCGGTGGCATGGCGGTGTTCCAGGCGGTCGGCGCCTTTCGCCTGTTTTCCGGGCTCGAACCCGATGCGGCTCGCATGCTCGACCATTTCAAGGCGATGACCGGCTGACGAATCTCATGCCGGATCTGCTCAGGCTCACCAGCTAGGATAGGAAGATGAAGACCTCGATAGCGACAGTTTCCTTGAGCGGCGATCTCAGCGACAAGCTCCGCGCCATCGCCAAGGCCGGTTTCGACGGCGTCGAGATTTTCGAGAACGACTTCCTCGCTTTCGACGAGAGCCCGCGCGAGGTCGGCCGGATGGTGCGTGACTTCGGCCTGGAGATCAGCCTGTTCCAGCCCTTCCGGGACTTCGAAGGCATGCCGGAACCGTTGAGGACGCGCACCTTCGACCGGGCCGAGCGCAAGTTCGACCTGATGCAAGAGCTCGGCACCGACCTCGTTCTCGTCTGCTCGAATGTCTCGCCGGCAGCACTCGGCGGCATCGACCGGGCCGCCGCGGATTTTCGCGAGCTCGGCGAACGCGCTGCAAAAAGGGGCCTGCGCGTCGGCTACGAGGCGCTCGCCTGGGGCCGCCACATCTCGGATCACCGCGACGCCTGGGAGATCGTCCGGCGCGCCGATCATCCGAATATCGGCCTGATCCTCGACAGCTTCCACACGCTGTCACGCAAGATCGAAGTGAATTCGATCCGTTCGATCCCCAAGGAGAAGATCTTCATCGTCCAGCTCGCCGATGCGCCGCTGATCGACATGGACCTGCTCTATTGGAGCCGGCACTTCCGCAACATGCCGGGCGAAGGCGACCTTCCGGTGACCGATTTCACCAGCGCGGTGGCGGCCACTGGCTATGATGGCTATCTGTCGCTCGAAATCTTCAACGACCAGTTTCGCGGCGGCAACGCCAATGCGATCGCCGTCGACGGCTATCGCTCGCTGATCTATCTCGGCGACCAGGTCAAGCGCGCCGAACCGGATATCCGTCTGCCGGTCCCGGCGATGCCCCCGCGCGTCGATGTGAAGGGCGTGGCCTTCGTGGAGTTCACCGCCTCGGAAGAGGAAGCGAGCGAGCTCGAAGCGCTGATCCGAACGATTGGCTTCCGCAAGGCGGCGCGGCACCGGACGAAACAGGTGCTGGTCTACCGCCAGGGCTCGATCAACCTGGTGATCAACACCGAGCGCGAAGGTTTCGCCAACGCTTCCTATCTGGTGCACGGTGCTTCCGCCTATGCCTTTGGCCTTCTGGTCGACGATGCGGCCGCGACTACGGAAAGAGCGCGGGCGCTTGGCGCCGAACCTTTCGAGCAGGCCGTCGGCCCGGGGGAACTGATGGTACCGGCGATCCGCGGCGTCGGCGGCGGCCTCATCTATTTTCTCGACGAAAAAACCGAGCTTACCAGGATCTGGGAGCTCGAATTCGAACCGGTGAACGACGACGACTCGGCGGTGGCGGCGGGCCTCACCTGCATCGATCACATCGCCCAGACGGTGAAATACGAAGAGTTGCTGACTTGGCTACTCTTCTACACGTCGTTGCTCGACGCGCGGAAGACGCCGATGGTCGACATCATCGATCCGGCCGGCATCGTCCGCAGCCAGGTCGTCGAAAACGACGCCGGCACGCTGCGCCTGACGCTGAACGGCGCGGAAAACCGCAACACGCTCGCCGGCCGCTTCATCGCCGAAACATTCGGCTCCGGCGTGCAGCATCTCGCCTTTGCGACGGACGACATCTTCGCGACAGCGCAAGCGCTGCGGGCGGACGGTTTTCGGGTGCTGCCGATCTCGCCGAACTACTATGACGACGTCGAGGCCCGTTTCGGCCTCGAGACCGAACTGGTCGAGCGGCTGAAGGCCGAAAACATCCTCTATGACCGCGACAACAGCGGCGAATATTTCCAGCTCTACAGCCCCACCTATGGCGAAGGGTTCTTTTTCGAGATCATCGAACGGCGCGGCTATCGCGGCTACGGTGCCGCCAACGCCATCTTCCGCATTGCTGCGCTGAAGAAGCACTTAAGGCCGGAGGGCATGCCGAAAGCCTGAGAGCGATAAGGGGCGGGCGTTCTCAAGCGGCTTTCTATCCACCAGTGCCGGTTTGCTACGAAGGACTCGCCAGCGGCAGGAGCGCGCCTGTTTCAAGCCGGGATTCCTGCGAGCCGATCGACATTCTGTTGCCGCGCCAATCGGCGCTGCCTGCAAGCCAGCTGCGGACCCAGATGATCGGGAGCAACAGGTCGCGCGTGAACATGGCGATGAGTGACCATCGGGAAAGATACCAGTTCTTCCGATGGACGAGGACGAGTTCCGGCAGGTAGGCGGCGATTGCGACAAGGGCGGCGATGGCCAGCACGCTGTGACCTGCAACAATGGCAGCGATCACAGACAGCAGAAGGGGCGGCACCACGCCAAGCAGGATTTCTGGCGAGAAGAACTGAGGAAAGGTGACGCGGCGCAACCGCGCCCAACGGCACTGCCGACCCCAGACATCACGAAATGTCCTGGTACCCAGCGGCTGTTCGAACGGCGCGGAAACCAGATGCACTTTCAAGCCGAGGCTTCTCACGAGTTTCGTCGCGGCCGCATCCTCGGCGATCTGCGACGCCAGTGCCTGAATGCCGCCATGGGCGTCCAGCATGCTTTTGCGCCAGAGCATGCTTTTGCCCTGAGCAAACCCGAACCCAAGGGCTTCGCCGGCATATTGCCAGCGCGCCTGGTGGGCGTTGAGGAATGCACATTCGACCTCCGCCCAAAAGCCGTACGGCCGTGAACCAAGCGGGGTCGAGCATACCAGCCCCGTATCCGACTGCCACGCCGCCATCAGACGAATGAGATAATCGCGCGGCATGAGAACGTTCGAGTCGGCGAGAACCAACCATTCATGCGAAGCCGCATTCCAGCCCTTCACGCAGTTGTTCAGCTTGGGATTGGCGCTGATCCGGTCGTCCCCGACAAGAATTGTGGCGGCAATGGCTGGGTGGCGCTGACGCACTTCCTCGATCAATGGGATGACCGCATCCTTTGCGTCAGCGACGCAGAAGATGACTTCGTAGTCCGGCCAATCCAAGCCGAACGCGCTCTCGAGCGTTTCCCGGGAAAACTCCTCGAGGCCGCAGAGCGGGATCACGACAGAGACAGGTGGCCGATACGGTGTCCTGGGCTGAGGGCCAAGACAAGGCCAGATACGCCAGCCCGCAATCATCAGGCTGAACACATTGATGGCCAGGAATGCACCGGCGGCGACGAACAAGTTCAGCATCATTTACCCAGCGACGAGCCGCCATTCTGACGAACTTAGGCACCTTGATAAACATCACCGGAACATGACATGGCTATGACACCGGACGTGTAAGACTCAGGCAGGGGAAGTTACCCAGAAGGGCATTCACCCTGAACTCCACCTATTCCGGTTGCGTGCGTCTCGTCGAGGTAACTGCCTTGGTCCGTGACCCTGAAGGAACTCGGCCTGCTCCCCTCGACGTCCGAGAAGGTCGAGAGCCCCCGTGCCTCTATGAGCCTCTGAAGCCCGGCGCGCCACGAAGGAGTTTTCGTTCTGCGTCTCGAAAATCGCATCATGCATCAACGGGAACTGCAGTCGGTTGGGTAGCTCTTACCCGTCGCTAGGCGCTCGATACGACTTCCAGCGCGATCGCCACGATGTTGTCGGCAAAGCTCGCGTCGAGCGGGCGATGTCCGAGCAACAGGGCGCGACCCGCCTCGCGGCTCGAGAGAATGACCTGCCGGAAGCTTGGGATCGGCATGCTCGGCATTTCCGATGCCGGCGACGTCAACGTTATTGTCGGCTCGCGCAGTTTATTCCCAATCTCACTTTTGCGTAGTGTCGCCTCAAGCTACTCTGAATACCCTGGAGTGGAGATTTTGCAGCATGGCGAAGATCGTCTTCGGAATGAACCAGTCCCTGGACGGCTATGTCGACCACCAGGAATTTGCGCCAAGTCCCGCGCTCTTTCGTCACTGGATAGAGCACGTGCGCGACCTGACGGGCAGTGTGTACGGTCGCCGCATGTACGAGATCATGCGCTATTGGGACGAAGACCGTCCTGAGTGGAGTGCGGAGCAACGCGAGTTCGCGGCGGCGTGGCGGCGCCAACCGAAGTGGGTCGTGTCGCGCTCGTTGAAGTCGGTCGGCCCCAACGCCACACTGGTCGAGAATGACATCGAGGCGTTGATACGCGGCCTGAGGGCTCGGCTCGTTGGGGAGATTGCAGTTTCCGGACCAGATCTAGCACGAAGCCTAACCGACCTTGGTCTTATTGATGAGTATCGACTGTACTTCCACCCCGTCGTGCTTGGTCGCGGCAAGCCATTCTTCGCCGGCCCGCGGCCACCGCTCCGCCTTGTTTCCACCGATAACGTTGGCGAGGACGTGATTAGGTTGACGTACGTTCCTGCTTAATCGCGCGTCTCGCCAGGCGGACTGCGCCGACGCGTCACGTCCGCTTTGGGTGTCCGAATTTCTCCTTTGGTCGCCGGTCGAAGATCGGACATCCGATGCGACGCTAGGGCCGCACTGACATGGCCCCAGGTGAACGCGCATTTTGGCCAGTCCCGACTCTGTCTTCTCACGTCATGCGCGTAAGATCGGGTCGCGGAGCGCCCCCTCGACATAAGTCGACCGCACCCTATTTGCACCCACGGTGGGTGTGGATGGATGTGTCCGATCGCGACCACTGTTTTGGAGGAATGCGGACTGTTCGCTCGAAGGCGGGGGAGCGTTGGCGAGCAGTGGGGGTGTGGCTGAGCACAAGGGAGGAGAAGTTTATGCGATTGATTGCAATTTCCACGACAATGGCCGTCTTTGGCGGATTCGCGTTTCAGGCCCAGGCTGCCACCGAATTGCAGTGGTGGCACGCAATGACCGGCGCTAATAACGAAATGATCGAGCAGATCGCCAAGGAGTTCAACGAGAGCCAAAGCACCTACAAGGTGGTGCCCGTGTTCAAGGGCACCTATCCCGAAACATTGAACGCCGGAATCGCGGCCTTCCGATCGAAGCAGCCGCCGACAATCATCCAGGTCTTCGACGCCGGCAGCGGCACGATGATGGCTGCCGAGGGCGCTATCGTGCCGGCGATGGAGGTGCTGCAAAAAGGCGGCTTCACCTTCGATAAATCGCAATACATGCCTGGCATCGTCTCCTATTACTCGAAGCCGGACGGGACGATGCTGTCCTTCCCATACAACTCCTCTTCGCCGATCCTCTATTACAACAAGGATGCCTTCCAGAAGGCAGGGCTCGACGCCGGCAGCCCGCCCAAGACCTGGCCGGAGGTCTTCGAGGCCGCGAAGAAGATCAAGACGAGCGGTGCCGCCGCCTGCGGCCTGACCTCCACCTGGCTGACCTGGATCCAGACGGAGAACTTCGCCGCATGGAATAACGTCTCGTATGGCACCAATGAAAACGGCCTCGGCGGCACTGACGTGAAGCTTGCGATCAATGCGCCGCTCTATGTCGAGCATTTCCAGCAGATCGCCGATCTCGCCAAGGATGGCGTCTTCCGCTACGGCGGGCGCACGTCCGAGGCCAAGCAACTCTTCACGTCCGGTGAATGCGCCATCATGACGGAATCGTCCGGTGGTCTCGGCGACATCATCAAGAGCGGGGTGAATTACGGCATCGGCCAATTGCCCTATTACGAAGGTCACGGGCCGCAGAATACGATCCCGGGCGGCGCCAGCCTCTGGGTCTTCGCCGGCAAAACGGACGAGGAATACAAGGGGGTCGCCGAGTTCTTCAATTTTCTGTCACAGACGAAAGTCCAGGCCAAGCTGCATCAGGTCTCCGGCTACGTGCCGGTGACGATGGCCGCCTACGAGGAAACGAAGAAGTCCGGCTTCTACGAGAAAAACCCCGGCCGCGAAACGCCGATCCTGCAGATGACGGGCAAGGCGCCGACCGAGAACTCAAAGGGGGTTCGGCTCGTCAACCTGCCGCAGGTGCGCGACATCCTCAATGAGGAATTCGAGGCGATGCTCGCCGGGCAACAGGATGCAAAAACGACGCTCGACAAGGCAGTCGAGCGCGGCAATGCGGCAATTGCAGCAGCAATCAGCAACTGATCGATCAGAAGTTGCCTGCGGTCCGAGGACCGCGGGCGGCTTCGGTTGGTTAAAGGAGATTGCCTGTGCAGCGCGTCGTTTTTCCGAACAAGATCCTGCCTTACATCTTGGTTGCTCCACAGATCGTGCTGACGATCGTCTTCTTCTTCTGGCCGGCAAGCCAGGCGCTTTACCAGTCCGTTATGCGCGAAGATCCCTTCGGATTGAAGAGCGGTTTCGTCGGGCTCGCTAACTTCAGTGCCGTACTCTCGGACGACAGCTATCTGAACTCGCTGCAGGTAACGGTGATCTTCAGCGTCCTGACCGCGCTCCTGTCGATGGGCCTCGCTTTGCTTCTGGCAACGGCTGCCGACCGCGTCGTGCGTGGCCAGACCTTCTATCGAACCTTGCTGATCTGGCCCTATGCGGTCGCGCCGGCGGTCGCGGGCATGTTGTGGCTCTTCATGTTCAATCCGGCGATGGGCACATTTGCCTATATCCTGCGCCGCAACGGCTTCTACTGGGATCCCTTGCTGAATGGCAATCACGCCATGATCCTCATCGTCGTTGCAGCCGCCTGGAAACAGATCAGCTACAATTTCCTTTTCTTCGTCGCCGGGCTCCAGGCCATACCGAAATCACTGATCGAAGCGGCCGCGATCGACGGGGCGCGCGGCACCCGGCGCTTCTGGACGATCGTCTTCCCGCTGCTCGCGCCGACGACATTCTTCCTCCTCGTCGTCAACACCGTCTACGCCTTCTTCGATACTTTCGGCATCATTCACTCCGTCACTGGCGGAGGGCCGGCAAAGGCCACCGAAACGCTGGTCTACAAGGTCTACAACGACGGCTTCGTCAATCTGAACCTCGGAACTTCGGCTGCGCAATCCGTCATCCTGATGGCGATCGTCGTCGCCCTCACTGCCTTCCAGTTCCGCTTCGTCGAAAGGCGGGTCCACTATGGATAGGATCGCCGATGATTGAAAAGCGCCCGATTTCCAATCTCATCGGTCACCTGATGCTCATTCTGGGCATCATCATCGTCGTCTTTCCGATCTACTACACCTTCGTCGCCTCGAGCCTGACATCGACGGAGATCGTCCGTCCGCCAATGCCGCTGGAACTGGGCGGACGGCTCGCCGAAAACTACGGCGAGGCACTTTCAGGCGGTGTCGAGCGTGTCGTCGGTGTCAGCCTGGAACGGCTCTTGTTCAATACATTCGTCGTGGCCATCGCCATCGCGCTCGGCAAGATCGTGATCTCTTTCCTGTCGGCCTTCGCGATCGTGTTCTTCCGCTTCCCGCTGCGCATGACCTTTTTCTGGATGATCTTCATCACCCTCATGCTGCCGGTGGAGGTCCGCATCCTGCCGACCTACAAGGTGATCGTCGACCTCGGCCTGATCGATACCTATGCCGGCCTGACCCTGCCCTTGATGGCATCGGCAACGGCGACCTTTCTGTTCCGGCAGTTCTTCCTGACGATCCCGGCCGAGCTCGTGGAGGCGGCGCGCATCGACAATGCAGGTCCGCTCCGCTTCATGCGAGACATCCTGTTGCCGCTGTCCAAGACCAATATCGCAGCCCTCTTCGTGATCCTCTTCATCTATGGATGGACGCAGTATCTCTGGCCGCTTCTGGTAACGAACGACAGCCGAATGAACACGATCATCATAGGTCTCAGGAAAATGGTCGATTTTGCCGACGCCTCGACACCCTGGAACTATGTCATGGTCACGGCCATCCTGGCGATCATTCCACCGGTCGTGGTCGTTGTCCTGATGCAGCGTTGGTTCGTCAAAGGCCTGGTTGAAACGGAGAAATAATGGCGACGATCACTCTCAAGGACGTGCAAAAGACCTATGGCGGCAATGTCGATGCCATCCGGGGCGTCTCGCTCGCAATAGCCGACGGCGAGTTCATCGTGCTGGTCGGGCCGTCGGGCTGCGGAAAGTCGACCTTGCTGAGGATGATCGCCGGGCTCGAAAGCATCACATCCGGCGACATCGCGATCGGCGATCGCGTCGTCAATACGCTCGAACCGTCCGAGCGCGACATTGCCATGGTCTTCCAGAACTATGCGCTCTATCCGCATATGACGGTCCGTCAAAACCTCGCCTACGGACTGAAAAACCGCAACACGCCCAGGGACGAGATCGAGCGGCGGATCGCCAAGGCGGCAAAATCGCTGGAGATAGAGGCCTTCCTGGAGCGGAAACCGCGTCAGCTCTCGGGCGGACAGCGCCAACGGGTGGCCATGGGACGGGCGATCGTACGTGAACCCGTCGCATTCCTGTTCGACGAACCTCTGTCGAACCTCGACGCGAAATTGCGGGTCCAGATGCGCGTCGAGATCAAGCAATTGCAGCGCGCTCTTGGCACCACGAGCGTATATGTAACCCATGATCAACTGGAAGCCATGACGCTCGCCGACCGCCTTGTTGTTCTGAACGGCGGCAGGATCGAACAGGTCGGCACACCGATCGAGCTCTACGAAAGACCAGCGACGTCATTCGTCGCGACCTTCATAGGCTCCCCTTCAATGAATCTTCTGGAGATCAAAGGCGGCTCCTCCGATTGGTCGGCTCCCTCCGCCATCACGGAGCAGCCGGGGATCGCGGCACTCGGCATCCGGCCGGAGGACATCGGTCTGGCGGACGGCGCAACGGACGACAATCACTTCAGAGCGCGCGTGCGCGTCGGCGCCGTTGAGCTCGTTGGCGCCGAAAGCTATGTCCATGGCAGCTTGCCGAGCGGCGCTCCGCTTGTTTTCAGGGTCGCCGGCCGCTCCCGGATCGGCCTCGGCGACGAGGTCGAGGTCTTTGCCCGTCGCGAAAGCCTGCACGGGTTCGATACGGCCGGCCGGCGTCTGTAGAAGCCCAAGATGCCCCGGCAGACGCGAATGGCTCAAAGCGTATTGACGGCATGCGAGGTGGTCACGGAATGTCACTCATTGCATCGCGGCGTCGAGCTTCTTCTTCCAGCCGCCGCTGTCCAGTTCCTTGCGCATGAAGGCATCGACAGCCGCCTTTAAAGCCGCGTCCTTGCGAAGCAGATAGGCGTTCTGGAAACGCGTGAACGGCTCCTTGACCGCAACCGGGCACAACACGCCGGCATGCAGCTTCGATTGCAGATCCACCTCCACGCCATCGGTTACCATCACGTCGGCCTTGCCGGATGCGATCTCGTCGAAAATGAGCTTGTTGTCCGGGAAGACCTCGATCGACGCCTCATCGAAGTGCTGATGGGCAAATTTGTCGTTGGTGCCGCCTGGATTGACGATTACCCGCACGGAGGGCCGGTCGATCGCCTCCAGCGTCGCGTATTTGTTCTTGTCTTCGCAACGGGCGATCGGCCGTTTGCCGTCGGTGACGTTCGGAACCGAGAAATCGCCAACCTCGGCGCGCGCTGCGTTCACGGTGATGCCGCCGAGGGCGATGTCGAACTTGCCTGCCTTGAAGTCGTCCAGCATGGTTTTCCAGGTGGTAGTCACGAATTCCGGCTTAACGCCGAGATCCGCCGCCAGCGCCGTCGCCATGGTGATGTCCGCGCCCGTCAGGCTGCCATCCGGGCCCTTGTAGCTGAAGGGCTTGTAATCGCCGGTCGTGCCGATCTTGATCACGCCCGCTTGCTTGATATCGGCGAGAGCGCCGTCCCCGGCGAAAGCGACGCTGGACGTCAGGCTCCAAGCCACCAGGGCTGCAGTGAAGTAGGCTTTCATTGTTGCGTCCTCACATTAATCAAATCGGATAAAAGCTAGGAATGCTGCGAAAGCGGATCGTGGCACAGTATTGGATGGCCGGCTTCAGGTGCAAGACCCAAAGTGACATTCCATCTGCAGTCGTGGCGGGGTGCCGATGATGGCCTT
The DNA here is from genome assembly GCF_002531555.1 of Sinorhizobium sp. BJ1. Taxonomy (NCBI): domain Bacteria; kingdom Pseudomonadati; phylum Pseudomonadota; class Alphaproteobacteria; order Hyphomicrobiales; family Rhizobiaceae; genus Sinorhizobium; species Sinorhizobium sp. BJ1. Next base: position 7,005 of record NZ_NWTH01000010.1, on the reverse strand, counting down.
TGTCTGCATTGCCTTGCGTGAGCCTACTTCAGACGCCCGCAAGCTTCCGCAGGTCTGCGACCGCGCCGGGCGCGGCGGCGAGAACGGGCGCGCCTTTCGTCAGCCGCTCGCCCTCCACTGGGAAGGGCAGGTACCACCCGCCAGCCTCCTGGACGAGACAATAGCCGGCAAGGCAGTCCCAGGCGTGCATATATGGCTCGTAATAGCCAACGAGGCGGCCGGCCGCGACATAGGCAAGCATCAGCGCACCGGAGCCGTTGCGAATGAACGTGCCGCCGGCCTCCAGCAGGTCTTCCACCATCTTCGCGACGAAGGCCGGCGTCACGTAGTTGTTGGCGCCAAGGCCGGTCACCGCGTTGCGGATTGTATGGGAAGCATCGAGTGACAGCACCTTGCCGTTCAACCGGGCGCCGAGACCGAGCGCGGCTGTGTAGAGCTCGCCGTGGCAGGGCGCGGCAATGACACCCACCACCGGCACGCTGTCATGGAGAACGGCGATCGAGATGCACCAGTTGGGCATGCCGTGGACGAACGGGCTCGTGCCGTCAATTGGATCGATAACCCAGGTGAAACCGGAGCGGCCCGTCAATAGACCATATTCCTCGCCGAGCACGCCATCGTCCGGATAGATCTCGCCGATACGCTCGCGGATCAGGTTTTCCACCTCGCGGTCGGCAATGGAAACGACATCCTGCGGGTCGCGCTTCGTTTCGACGATCAGCGTCTCGCGGCGGTTGAAATAGTCGAGCGCCACTGCGCCGGCCTCGCGCCCAACCGTTTCGGCCAGTGCGAGCCGGGCTTCGAGTCCGGGAACGACGTGTGATGTCATGAAGATGTCCTTGATTTCGAGGTTGGGGCCCGAAGATCGGGCGTTTGCTTGCGTCCGGTTCCTGAGCTAACCGCTGATGATGGCGATGCCGCGCTCCTTGAAGCCGATCGCCACTTCCGTTGCCGGACGGATGGCGCGCTCCACGGCCGGATCGACGACGAAAAGCGTGCCGGCGGCGGTCTTCACCTCATATTCGACATGATCGCCGAGATAGGCCGCATGCGTCACCCGCCCGGCAAAGGCGCCGTGTGTGGCCGGCTTCAGGGTGATCGCGTTCGGCCGGACCGCGAGTTTGGCCGGGCCAGGTCGAATGTCGCGTCCGGGAACCCTATGCGTCAGCTGTTCGACTCGGATCGTCGCGTCGTGACCTTCGACGGCGATGATGTCGCAGGCAACGACATTTGCCTCGCCTATGAAGTCGGCGATGAAGGCCGAGGCCGGCGCCTCGTAAAGGTCGCGCGGCGCGCCTTCCTGGGCGATGCCTCCATCCTTCATGACGACGATGCGATCGGAAACCGCAAGCGCCTCGTCCTGATCGTGGGTGACGTAGACGGCGGTGAAGCCCAGCCGCTGCTGCAACTCGCGGATCTCTGTCCTGACACGCCGCCTTAGCCGCGCATCGAGGTTCGAGAGCGGCTCATCAAGGAGCAGCACCTGTGGTTCGAGGACCAGCGCGCGGGCAACCGCGACGCGCTGCTGCTGACCGCCGGAGAGCTCGGCCGGCAGCCGCTGGCCCATGCCGGCGAGGCCGACCAGCGCCAGCCCGGCCTCCGCCCGCTCGCGCGCCTCTCTGCGCTTCATCCCGGAGGACTCAAGCCCATAGGCAATGTTGTCGAGGGCCGTCATGTGCGGGAACAGCGCGTAGGACTGGAACACCATCGAAACGTCACGTTCGTTGGCCGGCAGCATCGTTACGTCCTTTCCGCCGATCAGGATGCGGCCGGAGGTCGGATGCTCGAGCCCGGCCAGCATACGCAGTGTCGTCGTCTTGCCGCAGCCGGAGGGGCCGAGTAGCGTCACCAGCGTGCCGGGTTCGATGGTGAGCGACAGATCAGGGATCGCGGTGAAGGCTCCGAACTCTTTGCGCACGTTGCGGAAGACGACGGAACCGGGAGCTTCGATGGTCATGCGGTCTTTTCCTGGTGGATGGATGCGGGTACGGCTGCGACGGACTGGATGCGGTTCTCGCGGCGAAGCCGCCGCTCACCGACGAGAAGCTGGAAGCCGCCGATGACGGCGACCATCACAAGGATCAGCATCGAGGAATAGGCGACCGCCACGCCGTATTCGCCATTCTCGACAAGCCCGACGATATAGGAGGTCGCCATGTTGTATTCGGCGCTGACGAGGAAGATCACGGCGCTGATCGACGTGATGGCACGAACGAAGGAATAGACGAGCGCCGCGGTGATCGCCGGACGCAAGAGCGGCAGGATGATCTTGCGTATGGTGCGGAAACTGTCGGCGCGGAGCGTGAGCGAGGCTTCGTCGAGACTCTGGTCGAGTTGGCTCATCGCCGCCACCCCGCCGCGGACGCCGACCGGCATGTTGCGGAAGACGAAGCAGGCGATCAGGATCAGGGCGCTGCCGGTCATTTCTATCGGCGGCAGGTTGAAGGCCATGATGTAGCTGATGCCGATGATCGTGCCGGGAATCGCAAAACTCATCATCAGCGCGAATTCGAAGAATTCACGGCCGGCAAATCTCTGGCGCACGATCAGGTAGGCGGTGAGGAGGCCGACCGCCGCGGTGAGCGGCGCCGAGATGAGGGCGATCTCCATCGTCGTCCAGAAGGAGTTCCAGGCCACCCCGGTCCAGGCGAGGCTGCCGTCGCGGAACTCAACGGAGAAGGCCTGCACGTAGTGCTCGAGCGTCAGCGAATTGTCGAGGCCCCAGGTCTTCACGAAGCCCCCGACGAGGATCATGCCATAGACGACGAGCGTGAACAGTGCCCAGGGGATGACCAGGGCATGGACGCCGAACGAGACCGAGTGGGGGAGAGCGGCATGGACGCCGCTGTCGCCCTTGCCGGTGACCGTCGCGTAGTTCTTACCTGAAAGCCAGAGACGTTGCGCAAGGAAAGCCGTCAGCGTGAAGCCCAACAGCACGATGGCAAGCACCGCCGCACGGGATGGATCGTTCTGCGAGCCGACCACGGCGAAGAAGATCTCGGTCGAAAGCACGCCATGGCTGCCACCAAGCACGAGCGGGTTGCCGAAATCGGCCATACTCTCGATGAAGCCGATGAGGAAGGCATTGGCGAGCCCCGGTTTCATCAGCGGCAGCGAAATTCGCCAGAAGGTGCGCCGGCGATCGGCCTTCAGCGTTTGGGAGGCCTCCTCCATCGACGGGCTGACGCCCTCGACGACCCCGATCAGCACCAGGAACGAGATTGGCGTGAACGAGAGAACCTGAGCGATCCAGATGCCGGTGAGACCGTAGAGCCAGCGGCCCGGCTCAATTCCGAGCACTGCCGAGACCGCCTCGGTGACAACGCCGGAGCGGCCGAAGAGCAGGATCAGCACCAGACCTATAACGAAGGGCGGTGTGATGATCGGGAGGACGGTCAGCAGCCGGAGACTCTTCTTGAAGCGAAAGCCGGTGCGGGTCGCGACCAGAGCGAAGGCAAGCCCCAGTAGGGTCGAACCGCTCGCGGTCATGAGCGCAAGCCAGAACGTGCGCCAGGCGACGCCGCAGCGTCCAGCGCCGATCACGCAATCAAGGCTCCAAATCGACGGATCGACGATGTTGCGGCCGAAACCATTCGGATTGAATGACCCATCGAAGTCCTGGAAGGCACCGACCATCATGCTGCCGATCGGATAGAAGACGAAAACCGCGACAAGGAAAACGAGGATCGAAATGGCGCCGACGATGAAGGCGTCACCTTTCATCGCGCCGCGTTCGGCAAGGCCGAAGGCGAAGATCAGGACGAAGATCAGCGAAGCGAGCACCGCGCCCGCACCCATGGAGGGTTGGCCGTCCGCAAGAGGACCGAAGAGCACTTCACTGATCGCCCAGGTCCAGCCGGAAAAGCCGATTGCCAGGCCCTGCAGGGCGAGGAAACCTATGCCGGCGGCGCCGGCAAAAGCGAGCAGGCTGCCGCGCCGCATCGGATCTTCGGTGAACCGTGCAGCCGCCGCAAGGCCCATTAGCAGCACAGGAACGATGAGCCACCACCGACCGTAGGTCGCGATCTGAAGGAAGCCGGGTGCCGCGGCCGGATCGGCCGGAAAGCTCGCGAGCCAGCCGAGACCGAAGAAGCCGCCGTCGATCCTGTACCAGGGGAGCGCGACAAAGGCTGCGATCCCCAACACCAGGGCGATATCTAATCTGCGATTGGGATGTTTCCTCAATGGTGCTTTCCTGGTGCGGCTGACTTTGACGATCGATGCATGCATTGCTCCAGCGCATCGCGATCGATCGGCGGTTGCAAGCCCGATACGGGAGACCAGCCTCCCGTATCTAAAGGTAATCGCGAGGGCCGCCGGCGAAAATCGCCGTCACACCAGGCCGGCGCGGCGTGTCGTCAATTGGCGCTTGCACCGATCTCCCGGTCCCAGCGCTCGAGCAGTGCCTTGCGCTTGGCCGGATCGCCATAGGTCTTGAAGTCGTAGTCGATCAGCTTGATGTCCTCGAGCTTCGGCGCCTCCTTTGGCACCTCCGCTGATTTGTTCGACGGAATCTGGAAGGATTTCGCCTCCTTCATGCTGGATTGCACCTTGGCCGACAGGACCCAGTCGTACCATTTCTTGGCGTTGTCGAGGTTCTTGGCGCCCTTGATGATCGACATGGAGCCGATCTCGTAGCCGGTGCCCTCACAGGGCGCGACCGCCTTGACCGGGAAGCCCTCGACCGCCTGCGCCACGGCATCATGCATGAACACGATGCCGATCGCGGTTTCACCGCGCGCCGCGGCTTTCACCGGCGCCGATCCGGACTTCGTATATTGCGAGACGTTGGCGTTCAGCTTCTTCAAGTAGTCGAAAGCCTCGTCCTCGCCCATGATCTGGACGAGTGTCGCAAGTGCGGTATAGGCCGTGCCGGACGAGTTCGGATTGGCGATTTGGATTTCTCCCTTGAAGGAGGCATCGAGGAGGTCCGCCCAGCACTTCGGCTCCTTGAGATTCTTCTGCTTGAAAAGCTCGGTATTGTAGCCCCAACCGAGGGCGCCGGCATAGACGCCGACCGTGCGGTAGTTGGCGCTTTCGGCCTGCTTGACCGCCCAGTCATTCAATTCACCGAGCATCGGCGACTTGTATTCAAGCGTCAGCCCCTCGGAGGCCGCCTGGAGATGCGGGTCGCCTGTGCCGGCCCACCAGATGTCGGTCTTGGGATTTCGCGCTTCGGCGCGGACTTTTGCATAGGTCTCGCCCGAAGAGAGGCGGACCATGTTCACCGAAATGCCCGTTTCCTTTTCGAAGGCGCCTTCCAGCTGCTCGCAGATCACGACGTCTGCCGAACAGATCAGGTTGAGCGTCCCGTTCGCCTGTGCGGAATAGGCAAAGAAAGTCGCACCCGCGGCGACAGCGGCCGCAGTCATTCTAACCGAACCCATGGTTTCCTCCCGGATTGTGCCGGCGCCTCCAGCCGGGCGCCTTGCAAGCGCGTGCAAATGCTGCATGACATGATCAGGGGTGTCAACAGGATTGTGCGTTATTTCAACGCTCGCTACGGCGCTGGCGCTTGCACGCAGTTGCAAAACTGTGCAAAGCTCCATGCACATTTGAAAGCAGGTGGACGTGTTGCAGAAGCCTTTCGTCAGCGCCCAGGAGGTTGCCGAACGGGCCGGTGTCTCCCGCTCGGCCGTTTCGCGCACCTTCACGCCTGGTGCCAGCGTTTCGGTTGAGACCCGCCGCAAGGTGCTAGAAGCGGCCGAGGCGCTTGGCTATCACGTCAATCACCTGGCGCGTGGCCTCATGCGCAACGAGAGCGGCATCGTCTGCCTCATCGTCTCAGATATGGGAACACCCTATCGGTCCAGCCTGATCCGCGCTTTGACGCAGCACCTGCAGGGTGCCGGCAAGATCGCCATGCTCATCAATACGGACCGGTCCGACGGCAGTGTCGATCTGGCGCTCCGCCAGGCAATCCGTTATCGGGCCGACGCGTCAATCATCCTGTCGGGCATGCCGGACAAGTCGATCACGGAGCTCTGCCTGAAGAACGGTCAGCGCCTCGTGCTCATCAATCGCGACGACGCGCAGCCGGGGCCGTTCAGGATCAACCTGGACGATGCGGAGGCAGCGGGCCGCATCGTAACCGCCTTCGTCCGTGCCGGCTGCCGCCGGCTCGCCTTTGCCAATTCGGCGGCCGGAACACCAAGCCTGATGGCACGTGAGCGCGGCTTCGTTGCAGCCGCAAAGGCGTTGGGCCTTGAGGTTATGGTGGAGCGGTACGGACCAACCAACTACGACAGTGGCCGTGTTCTGGCTCAGCGGCTCATGACGCGCCGGGAGCGCCCGGATGCGGTGTTCTGTGCGACGGACCTGGTCGCCTGCGGCTTCCTGGATGCTGCGCGCCACGATTTCTCGATCTCGATTCCGGATCAGCTCTGCATATCGGGCTTCGACGATATCGAGCAGGCCGCCTGGTCTTCTTATCAGCTAACGACCTTCGCGCAGCCGGTCGAGGCGATCGCGCGCGAAGCGGTCACCTGGCTCGGGAGCGATAGAGCGGCCGATCCGGCGAGCACCCAGTCGGTTCGCCTCCATGCCGATTTCGTCTGGCGAACGTCCATTCGCGGCGGTTAACACCCGGTGGCCGCTTTCGATGCGACAAGTGCGTCGACAGTTCGCTTTTCCGGATCTACAGTGCAAGTTCGCGACAGGTGGTTTGCGCTCAGTTTTTCCCTAGATTAGACCGCCTCGAGCCGGCTGAACCGAACCGGGATGAGTTGTCGCGCCTCGAGTTGTCCTGCCGAATTCTTGTCGATGACAGTCAGAAACTGTTCTTCAGAGCCCAAAGGAAGAACCAGACGGCCCATTGGTTTGAGCTGCTCAAGCAAAGCCGGCGGCGCCTCCTCGGCCGCCGCCGTGACGAGGATCTTGTCGAATGGGGCGCGCTCGGGCCGACCGCGAGACCCGTCTCCGACACGGATGCCGACATTTGACACGCCGAGGCGCTGTAGGAGAGCCTCGGCGTGGGTTGCGAATTCCTCGATGATTTCGACGCTC
>NZ_NWTH01000104.1:0-1298 GCF_002531555.1 Sinorhizobium sp. BJ1 | reverse complement strand
CTTCAAGCCCGCCTGATTGGCGCGACATGAAAGCAATGCACCAAATCTGCGTCAGAGCCAATATTGGATGCCGGTTCACAGTCGAAGGCGGCGCTACCGCGGTAGCAGTCCAAGATGGTCGTCGGCATCAACAACAACGAATATTGACGCTTCCGTCAGGAGGAACAGCGCAGCCTCGGACATCTGTTCCGGTGTGCCTGCCTGGCGTAGAGGCGTAGCTGTTCCTCGACTTCTTTCATCCTGTTGTATTCAATTTCGCCGATGCCGTTCAGCATCCAACGGGTTTGGATGAAGCCGGGGCAAATGGTGTTCACCCGAACGGCAGGGCTGAGCCAGCGTGCAAGCATCACGGAAAGATTATTTAAGGCGCCCTTAGACAACACATAGGGCAGTGAACTGCCGTTGCCGGTAAGGGTGGCATTGGTGGACAGATTTACGATCGCGTTGCGTTCTTTGCTCTCCTCCCATAGTCTCTTCATAGCCGGAAGCACCGCACGGCTCATCATGAAAGCGCCGGTTGTGTTCACGCGAATGCGGTCGAAATCCTCCGGTGCGACGTCTTCAAGGTCGCCGGCCTTTTGGAGCTTTGTGGTGGCAGCGTTATTGATAAGCCCGTCGATGCGCTCGGCGGCCGTTTTGCGGCAATCTGCATCCTGTCCCACGTCGGCCTGCACAACGATCGTACACCTTGCGCTTTGACTCAAGTCTCATAGGCTTCCATCTTGCTGCGAGTATAGTTTATCGTGACATTCCAGCCCAGCGCCGCGGGGTCGATGGCACAAGTCGCACCCATGCCCGTTGCTCATCCTGTCACAATTGCCACTTTGGTCATGGTGTTTTCTTTTAGAAATCTGACACTGCTCTCGCGGATGTGTTCGGGTGGCGCGCCCATCTGCCTCGAATTTGAGTGTCTCTTGCGGCGAGTTCTTTCAGCGCCTCACGTACTAAGTTAATTCTGGGAGCCTATCCGGGGTGCATACCGATACGTTCAGGCACTTCTAAGCAATGTCCGAACGCGGCCATTTCCCGCTTTAGTCATGCCGATCCTCTTGTCGTCTCCCCGATCGATCGTTCTCCAGGAACAAGGCCGAGATAGCCATCAACTGGGTGGGTTCTCAAACCGACCACCATATCGCCAGGTCGGGAACGTCACCGCGGCGATCAGATCGACACCACGCAGTGCCTATGTGAGTACGATTTAAGGCCACCAACTGCTTCTTTCTGAGTATGTCCTACCTGTGGCGGGTCCTCGAAGCCGCAGGACTTGCCTTGAGCAGAAGACCGCACCCGTTCGCTAT
>NZ_NWTH01000103.1:0-1397 GCF_002531555.1 Sinorhizobium sp. BJ1 | reverse complement strand
GAAAAACCTTGTGTGGATGCCAGCCGTGTTGCAAGGAAGATTTTGAACCTTTGAACATGTGATCGAGTGCGGTCTTGTGTCAGGCCTCTCAGTTGCGACCATTCACGTGCCGCGGGCCGGTATGGTGATGCGCGGATCAGGTCCAAATCTTCACGGCGAGCTTGAAGCTCTGTGGTTTTTCCTGGTTTCCTGACCCCGATCTGATCGATCATTTGCCCATGCGGTTCATGCCTTCCTCACATCCCCGACGGACCGGCTTCAGATGCGCTGCTGACTTATCATGCAGCCACCATCGCCGGACCCCGGTAATCCTCCTGTTTCGTCAGCATCGCCCAGATGCCCCGTGCCATCTTGTTGGCCAGCGCGATCGCCACCAGCATGCGCGGCTTCTTCGCCATCATGCGGGCAAGCCAGGAGCCTTCGGGTGCACCCTTGCGGCATGCCCATCGAATCACCGCCATGGCACCAATAATGAGCAGACGTCGAATATCGCATTGACCCATCTTCGACGTTTTCCCTAACCGTTGCTTGCCGCCGGTCGACTTCTGCAGCGGCACCAATCCGAGCCAGGCGGCAAAATCCCGGCCGCATTTGAACGTTTCCATGGGGGGCGCGAAGGTTTCCACAGCGAGGGCGCCGATGGGCCCCACACCGGGCATGGTCCGTAAGCGCCTGATCATCGTGCCATGCCTCGACAATGCAGCGATCTTCCTCTCCAGCATGTCGATCCGACCAGTCAGTTGGACGATCAGGTTCAGCAGATCGCAGCAGGTATCGCGGACCAGATCCGGTAGCTCGGTGTCTTCATCCTCAACGATCTCTGCCAGATGGTTCAGATAGCCAATGCCTTGCGGGGCAACATAGCCGAACTCATACAGGTGGGCGCGCAGCGCATTGACCAGTTCGGTGCGCTGATTGACCAACTGTTCACGGGTACGAAACACGATCGCCCGGGCCTGCTGCCCTTCGGTCTTCGGTTCGACGAAGCGCATTGTCGGCCGCTGCGCCGCCTCGACAATCGCCTCCGCATCCGCTGCATCATTCTTCTGCCGCTTGATGAACGGCTTCACGTAGCGAGGGGCGATCAGTCTCGGCTCATGACCAAGCCGGGCAATCTCGCGGGCCCAGTAGTGAGCACTCCCGCACGCCTCCATCGCCACGATGCAGGCCGGCTGGGCCGCCATGAACTTCCGGACCTGCGGGCGCGACAGCTTCTTGCGAAATACGACTGATCCGTCAGCCGCCGCGCCGTGCAGTTGAAAGACGTTCTTTGCTAAATCGACCCCGATGATGGTAACGTTTTTCATGGATGCCTGCCTCTCCTTTGCGTGGCGCTAACACCACAAACTTGGCACATTGCGATGCCGTCGGGGAGGCTGGCATCCACCCCATCTTCA
>NZ_NWTH01000102.1:0-1439 GCF_002531555.1 Sinorhizobium sp. BJ1 | reverse complement strand
CTTTCCCCAGCCAAGTTTCACTTGTGCAAGAGCCTGGTTTCTTCGTTAGCTAAAGCGCGCTGCACAGGTCGAAGGCTCAGACTATGTCTGCCTGCTAAAGCGTTCGAGTCAACCGAGCGCCACCTGATCGGCGCCCTCAGGCAGGAGCTTTGCTCTAAAACCATGTCCATCATCGGAGATATACATGAATCGTGAACCTTTCATCACCTGCGCTGTAACAGGCGGAGGCGACTTTGCAGGCAAAAGCCCGCATGTACCCGTCACGCCTGTGGAGATCGCCGACAGCGCGCTGGAAGCATATGAAGCAGGTGCGGCAATTGTCCACCTTCATGTTCGCGATCCAGAGACGCGACTGGGCAGCCGGGATGTTGGGCTCTATCGGGAGCTTGTTACGATCATTCGGGAGCGCAACAAGGACGTTATCATCAATCTGACCGGCGGTATGGGTGGTGAGATCCTATTCGGTTCTGAGCAGTCTCCGTTGCCGCCGGCTGCGGGCACCGATTTCGTTGGCCCCCAAGAGCGAATGGAACACATTCTGGAGTTGAAGCCTGAAATTGCAAGCCTTGATACAGGCTCTTTGAATTTCGATGACTCTCTCTACGCGACAACGCCAACCTGGTTGCGGGCGATGTCGGACAGCTACAAGGGCGCTTCAGTCCTTCCGGAGATCGAAGTCTTCGAACTTGGGCATATCGAACTGGCAAAGCAGTTGATCAAGGAAGGTCGGATCGCGCAGCCACCGCTCTTCCAGCTTTGCCTCGGGATCAAGTATGGAGCGCCTGCCACGTCAGATGCGATGATGGCGATGCGAAACGCGCTGCCGTCGAACGCCATCTGGGCAGGGTTTGGACTTGGCGCAATGCAGATCCCAATGGCTGCGCAGGCTGTTCTCTTAGGCGGCAACATTCGAGTTGGCTTGGAGGACAATCTCTATCTGGAGCGTGGAGTCCTCGCCACCAATGCACAGTTGGTTACAAAAGCCCGTCAAGCGGTTGAAGCCATGGGGGCTAGAATACGCTCCGCTTCGGAAACGCGCACCTTACTTAACCTGAGGCCCCGCACGTAGCCGCGTTCACAGCACCGGGCGTTGCAACTCCCCGCAGAGCTGCAACGCCGCTTTCCAGAAACCTATTCCCGCGGGTCTTACACGAAGCACCAGCGCGGGAAAGCTTTATGGATGCTCAGACCACCAAGCACCCGCCATCGATCGGAAGCGCAATTCCGGTAATCGACTTCGCGGCCTCGCTGCATAGGAACAGAACGCCGGCTGCGATTTCGTCAGTTTCCACGAAACGCCGGGTGGGCATATCCGTCAGAAAATAGTTTCGGGCAGCCTCGTCAAACGAATATTGAAGCTCGGCCGCTTTCTCCTCGACCTGCTTGGCGGCCCATGGGGTCAATACCCAGGCGGGGCATACGGCATTGCAGGTAATTCC
>NZ_NWTH01000101.1:0-1660 GCF_002531555.1 Sinorhizobium sp. BJ1 | reverse complement strand
ACGCGATGGATCTTTGCGGCCCGGTCGCGTGCTGCGGCGACACAAGGAGTGTCCCGCTTCGTCGCTGTTGCGGGCGTAGCCATTTTTAACATCGATAATCATGAAAGAGGCCGCCATACTTCTCATCCTTCGAAACGGTTAATAAGCGAAACCCTGAGAGCGTGGACGCCGACCCGGAACCAGGATTTTGCGGCGGACTCAATCATGAGCCGACAACCCTGTTGGCTTTGTCGAATCCGCAACTTAGGCTTATCGCGCGGATTGGTTGTCTGCTCCTAGCTAAATTGCTGAAAACAAGTAAAAATTCATTTCCTTTAGCTCGATCAGCCAAATTGGCACGAGTTTTGATACCATCATTGTGACGCGCGAGCTGCCAACTGGCATCCGCAAATTAATAGAACGAAGGAAAGAGGTAGTATGGCAAGTTTGCGTCACATCACATGCTGCTGCAGGGGTATCGGCAAGTCCACTGGCTCTCTAAATACGCTCGAACTTGTCGATCTCGGGCAGAAGTTCCTCATTGTGGGCTGCGACTGCCAAAAGCCGACTCCATCTGCCTAATCTTGAACTCGAAGGAAGATGTTCTCAAGGTTGCTTGTCCGATCGGCGTGCCTGATCGAGAGCATTGGCGACAATATCGAGGTGGTGTCACGCAGAAGGCCAAGGAGCACAAGATGACGATTGTGCCGGGGTTTCGCGATCGCTCCACAACCGTTCGGCCACCAGCATTGCCAACGGCTCGATCCGCCACTGGTCTTCGACGAGACGGAGATAAACTTCGAGCCGGGCCCCCACCATGAAAACGTCGTCGGCGAAAACAACATCGGCGACAACGTTTCGGCCGGCCTACTCAACCGAGGCGACCGAGGCCGATTTGGTTCTGGGGGCGCGCTGATGAAGCCACTGGTCCTGATTTGTTCGCAAGATGCGGAGTTCTATCTGTTCCTCAGCCACATTCTGGGGGTGGACGGCTTCACGAGCGAGCCGGCAGGCGACGTAAAGGAGGCACTTGCATTGACCGATGAACGGGAGTTCCAGGCGGTAGTGCTAGATTGCGGGCCAGCAAGCGCGACAGGCTCAATAATCTGCGGGCGGCTGAAGGGGGAGCCCCGAACCGCCGGCCTGCCCGTTATCGCCCTGATCGCGCCCGGCGCCGAGAACCAGCACCTCGACCTCTTGAAGGCAGGCATTGACGAGAGCTTTGTGCGGCCGGTCGCGCCGGCCAAGCTGCTTGACTTTCTGCGGGCGAAACTGGCGCTGCCGAAGCGGGATTCGAACGGGGTCGAAAACGGCAGCTGGCTCTGCTGCGGCAGTCTTGAGATGAAGTTCGATGCCCACAGAGTTCGCGGTAATGGCCACGACATCCATCTCGGACCGATCGAGTTCAACCTGCTACGGCATTTGCTTGAGGCTCCGGGCAAGGTCTTCACCCGAGACGAACTGATTGGCGCGGCCTGGCCGGACAATATCCATATCGGTGCACGCACCGTCGACGTCCATATCAGCCGGATCAGAAAGGCGTTGAAGACGGCCTCGCCCGGCAGTGTCATTCGTACCGTCAGGTCGGCTGGCTACTCACTTGAGAAGCCGGACGACTGAATAGCGAACGGGTGCGGTCTTCTGCTCAAGGCAAGTCCTGCGGCTTCGAGGACCCGCCACA
>NZ_NWTH01000100.1:0-1754 GCF_002531555.1 Sinorhizobium sp. BJ1 | reverse complement strand
GTGGATGCATTGACGGCGATCATCGGAGCACTGGGTCATGTTCAGACTGGGCGCTGACCTGAAAGTCTACCTGCACCGCGAGCCGATCGACTTTCGGGCCGGCATCAACAGCCTTGCGGTTCTGGTCCAAGAGACGATGGCGCTCGATCCGTTTGCTCCGGCGGTTTTTGCGTTCTGCAATCGCCGTCGCGACCGGATGAAGCTCCTGTTCTTCGATCGGTCGGGCTTTGTGCTGGTCCTGAAGCGGCTGACCGAGGACAAGTTCCGGTGGCCGCGCCGCGAGGCAGCGGTGGTCACGCTTACGACCGAGCAATTGCACTGGATCCTCGACGGCATCGATATCGATGCGATGGTCCGCCATCCGGTGCGGCAATATCAGGTTGCTGGTTGAGGGCTCTCGAATTGAGCGGTTGACGCGGCGGCATGCTTTCGATGCAAGAAGCTGATGAATCGACCCGGCGAACCGACTGTTGAAGAGTTGATGGCGCGTATTGCTGCGCTGCAGGCGGAGAACCGTCAGCTCACAGAGCGAGTCGTCAAACTTGAGGAAGAGCTGGCGCTTGCGCGGCTGCATCGTTTTGCGCCGCGCAGCGAAAAGCACGTTGATCGCATCTTCAATGAAGCCGAACAGGTTGCTGATGACGATGATAGCGATGTCGTCGACCTGCCGGACACAGGGTGGCCACCAGTCGAAAGCGCGACGGGAAAGAAACGCGGACGCAGGCCGCTGCCGGAAAACCTGCCGCGCGAGCGCGTCGAGTATGACCTTCCCGACGATCAGAAGGCCTGTCCTTGCTGTAGTGGCCGGATGCATCGCATGGGCGAGGCCGTTACCGAGCAACTTCATATCGAGGTGAAGGCGAAGGTTTTGCAGAATGTGCGGTTCAAGTATGCATGCCGTCACTGTGACCGGACCGGCATCAACACGCCGATTGTCATCGCGCCGATGCCCGCACAGCCCTTGCCGGGCAGCATCGCCACGGCCTCGACACTGGCCTTCGCGCTCGTTCACAAGTACGTCGACGGCACACCGCTCTACCGTCTGGCGCAGGCCTTTGAGCGCGCCGGGGTTCCTGTCAGCCGAGGCGCTCTGGGTCATTGGGTGATCGGTTCGAGCGAAAAACATCTGCATCGCATCTATGACGCGCTGAAACTGCGGCTCAGATCGCAAACCCTCATCCATGGCGACGAGACGACGGTTCAGGTGCTGAAGGAAAAGGACAGGGAAGCCACCAGCACATCGGACATGTGGGCTTATCGAAGCGGCGAGGACAGCGACGAACCGATCGTGCTGCTCGATTATCAACCGGGTCGCGGCCAGATACACCCGCAGACCTTCCTTGGCGATTACCGCGGCATAGTGATGAGTGATGGCTATTCCGCTTGGCGCACGCTGGAAGGGGCAACGCATCTTGGATGCATGGCCCATTCGAGGCGGCGCTTTGTCGAGGCCCTGAAGACGAGAAAGAAAGGTGGCGGGCCGCCGGAGCGGGCGCTCCGGTTCTTCGAACAGCTCTATCGGGTTGAAAGACAGGCGCGGAACGAAATCCCCGATGACGGCGAAACGCGAGATCACTGCATTCGCCGCTTCCGCCAGCAACATAGTGTCCCCATTCTCCATGCTCTCAAGGCATGGCTCGACGACATCGCCCCGAAAGTCTTGCCGGACAGCAAGCTCGGCGACGCCGTCTCCTACACCCTGAACCAATGGGGATATCTGACTCGTTACACCGAGGACGGCAGAATGCCGATCG
>NZ_NWTH01000099.1:0-1865 GCF_002531555.1 Sinorhizobium sp. BJ1 | reverse complement strand
TCTCCCGCTCAACTCGAGGTAGGCTATCATGCGCGGGAGTTTTCACACAGCCTCCACCCATGCCGGACATTCCGCCCATGCTCATCATGCCGCCCTGGAGCGTCAGCGTGTGGCGCTCGGCCGATGCGAGGTTCGGCTCCGGCAAGGGATTGCCGGGCAGTACGACAAGCGCGTCGAAAACGTGCGCGCGGATCGGCGGCCGGCTATCGTAAGCAATCTGCGTCAGCCGGTAGGATAGGCCGTCGTAGAAGTCGTCGACGACATCGTAGCGCCGGCCCGGCTCGCCCTCGAGGTCGAGGACGAGATCGACGCGCATCGCCGGGCCGACAAGGATTCGGCCGTCTTCGGGTTCGTGCGGATCGCAGGGCTGGCCGTCGATCGCGACGACTATCGGTCGATGCCCTTCAAACCGAAGCGCCATGATCCGGGCGAGCGACGCATTGACGAGGCGCAGGCGGACGCGCTCGCCAGTCCGGAAGGGCTCCGCTTCGGAGACCCGGCCGTTGAGCGTCACCGTATTGCCGATGCGTCCGGACATCGCCGCCTCCATCCGGTTGCCAAAGCGCGATGCGATCGCGCCTCTGTCCGTCAACCGCCAGTCGGAAAGGAGCCAGAGGACGTCACGATCGACGGCGACGGGTTCGCGCTCCTCGACGATGACCGCTCCGGCGAGACCGCGGCCGAGCTGCTCGAGGCTGTTGGCATGCGGGTGATACCAGAAGGTTCCAGCGTCCGGTGGCGTGAATTCATAGACGAAGCTCCCTCCGGGCTTGATCAGGGGCTGGGTCAGTCCGGGCACCCCGTCCATGGCGTTGGGAAGCCTGATACCGTGCCAGTGGACGGTCGTCTCCTGGTCCAACCGGTTCTCGACAACCAGACGCGCGGGCTCGCCCTGGCGAAGGCGCACCGGCGGGCCGGGCACCATCCCATTGTATGTCCAGACATCCGTTTCCGGCCGATCCGGCCCGGCAAGTCGTGCGCGGGCGGGCGCGGCGACGATGCGGTAACCGTCGGACGGCGCGGACCGCGCCGGGAACGGTACCAACGCACTCGCCAGCAGACCCGCGCCGGCCTGCAGCAGACCCCGGCGCGACACAAGGCAATTGGATTCGCTATTCACATTCGATCCTTCCGATCATCGTCGATGACGGAACGCATGGGCGTCAATGCACACGCGTTCGTTCATCCGGCTGTGTCGCTGGCCGCGACAGCCGGAAATCAGCCGATGTCGCAGGTTCGTGGTGGATCGGGATCGGGTGGCCAGGCACTGGCAGTGAGCTGGCGATGGCGAGCAGCCACGGAAGCGGGCTTCTGCCCAGCCGGAACGAGCACCGCCGCCGGGAGCGGCGCGACGGCGGGGGCGGCGCAGACGTTGCCGCAGGCCATCGCCTTCAAGCCGCCGGGCTGGTCGGGACAATCCTGACAGTCGCCCTGGTCCGACATGGCCATCTCGGACATAGTCGCCATCTTCGCAGTCATGCCGCTCGCCTGGGCGACCGACAGGCCCATCCCCGCGGCAACGAAGGTCGCGAGGAGCAAGAGGCCAAGCTGTCGGACAGACCAGCGTTTCATAGCGGAGAGAATCGCGCCGAACCTCCGGGAATACAAGCCATGATGCGCCCCAGAGGAGACCCAGCGCGTCAACATTGCGTGACGCGACGCGAGCGGACGTCTCAGCGGAAGAACACGTATTTGATCAGGGCCGCGATCACGAGCACGATCATGAGAAACGCGACGATGCCGATGCCTCCCATGCCCCACATCATGCCGCCGCCCATCATGTCGTCCATCATGGCATCCTCCCTTCATTCGGCCTTACCCCTTTTCAACGTGCCATTGATTGCCGCAAGCTGTCGTGGCGCAGG
>NZ_NWTH01000098.1:0-1890 GCF_002531555.1 Sinorhizobium sp. BJ1 | reverse complement strand
CTTGCTCATCTCAGGCCCATTATCCACGAAGCGTTAAGCCGCAGACAACGTGACATCGCCGCCTGAAAGGGCTGCTAGCTGACCAGCTTCGTGCGCAGAACCTTTGGCTCAAGAAGATGCTTCGAAGATTTGACGCCGAATAGCTAGGTCGCACCCACTGCGGCGGGGCCAGAGAGCCGCTGAGGCCCGAGTTCTCTTAAGCGACCCAGCGCTCACCGCAACCGCTTCCCTGCCGATCTCTCTGAGCAGGCCGGTGACTGGATTGTGGAAACCGACAAGATAGACGCCGAGCTCGGAGGCCTGGCGAGTGACGCCGCTCTTGCCGGGTCGCAAGTCCACCGGCAGGAATTTCTCGAAACCGGGCCGGTAACCAGTGGCGAGGATGACGCTGTCGAACTCGGCCGGCCGACCATCGACAAAAATGGCGCCGCGCGTGGTGAAGCACTCAATGTCAGGCGCCACCTTGATGCCGCCGGACTTGATTGCCCATACGGTACCGACATCAATGACGGGGATACGCCCGGCTTCAACCTGCTCAAGAATTCCCTGCTTCGGCCGGACGATGCCGTATGTTCCAAGCCTGCCCAGCGCGACGTCGAGGATGATCGGAAACAGCCTGTCGTTCAGCGCTCGTGGCATTGGCCGGCTCGCGAGGGCGATCATCTGGATTGGTATGCCGAACAGCTGGCGCGGCACGATATGGACGCCCCTGCGTACCGACAGCGTTGGGCGGGCTCCGCCCTCGGCAAGGTCGAGCGCGATTTCGGCGCCGGTGTTGCCCATGCCGACCACCAACACCGACTGGCTATCGAAGGACGCGGCCTCGGTGTAGTCGGCGCTGTGCAGCCGCCTGCCATTGAAAGCCTCAATGGCGGGCAGGCTGGGAATCACGGGTTCGGCATTGTTGCCGGTGGCGATGACGACATGACGCGCGGGAAGCGTGTCCGTTTCGGTCTCGACCAAGTAGCCGCCCTGGTCGCGGTGGATTGAGTTGACCGTCTCACCGAAGCGCGGTCGAAGCTCGAACCGTCGGCATAGGCCTCGAGATAGGCGACCACCTTCTCGCGTGGCACGTAGCGCGGATAGCCCCTCGGGAACGGCACATAAGGTAGCGAGGAGAACGCCTTCACCGTGTGCAGGTGCCGTCGCCGGTAGTGGCGCCCCCTGGCCGGCGCTATCTCATGCGCCTTTTCAAGGATGATGAAATTGATCCTTGTCTGTTTGAGGCAGGCGCCGACGGCGAGTCCCGCCGGCCCAGCGCCGACAATGACGACAGTGGCATCCATGCGATGGTGCCTCCCCG
Organism: Sinorhizobium sp. BJ1; assembly: GCF_002531555.1. Lineage (NCBI taxonomy): Bacteria > Pseudomonadati > Pseudomonadota > Alphaproteobacteria > Hyphomicrobiales > Rhizobiaceae > Sinorhizobium > Sinorhizobium sp. BJ1. The sequence continues at coordinate 587 of NZ_NWTH01000098.1, read as the reverse complement.
AGCGAAGGCTATGCGCACTGCGGGTAGAGGACAAGGGGGCGGGCGAGCCTGTCCCTTACCTGCACCGCTCCGGCCAGCGTCCTTTGCCGAGGCTTTTAAGCGCAGCGGTTTCTCATTCATTGTCCTTCTTTTGCGGCGAGAGGGACTGAGGTTTAGAGATCAAGCGACGATTGGGGCATGTAACCGCGCGCTCGCTTCTGGCGAGCCAAGAAGAGGAAGTGCTGGATCGCTTGATGCTCATCCTTGAACAGATCAACGCGCTCTTTGCCGCGGGTGCCGATCCGGCCCCAGCGGCGGACGAGCGAAGCGCCGCCGAAGAGATCCGGCTCGATGGACATTGTGTAATAGCGCGCCATGTTCTTGGTCGCGTCAATTCGCTGAACATACAGGCGGAACCAGTGCTGGGTCATGCCTGCGAGTTTGACCGGTCGAGGATTCTCCGTCCAATGACATTCTTGAATCGATCACCGCTGACCGATTCCTTGATCGACGGCGCCACTCGGAAGCATTGCAACAACCGTCGACTCGGCGATGTCACGTTGTCTGCGGCTTAACGCTTCGTGGATAATGGGCCTGAGATGAGCAAG
>NZ_NWTH01000097.1:0-1945 GCF_002531555.1 Sinorhizobium sp. BJ1 | reverse complement strand
CTTTCCCCAGCCAAGTTTCACTTGTGCAAGAGCCTGGTTTCTTCGTTAGCTAAAGCGCGCTTCTCGTAACGTCGGCTTTTTGGGGCGTCTAGCCGATGTATCGATAGCCGTAGGGCGCCCCGCCGTTCCCGAGTACTGACGCGCGACACCGGCGGAACTGTCGCCCTTCTTCACAAATCTCGTCTCGTCGACGATCAGGACGCCATCTCATCACCAAACGCCTCCACCACATAATCGCGAACCGCGTCAAGCAGCCGATCTGCGGTAACCGCCCGATTGGCACCGCCTGCCGGCTATCGTCGTGATGGCCTAAGACACGTCGTTAGCGAGTGTCTTAGGCGAGGTTTGCGATGCGGGTGGAAATTCTTGGGCAGGAACGGCGGCGGCGGTGGTGCGACAAACAGAAGCTCGAGATTCTCATGTCGGTTGGGATCGACGGGGCGACGGTGACTGAGGTTGCGCAGCGACACGATGTGACACGACAGCAGATTTACACCTGGCGCAGTGAGCTGAAGAGAAGGGACTGTTGTCGCCTTCTGCGAATGCGGTGTTTGTTCCCGTGGAGATGAATGGGACGCAGACCGAGCGCCGCGGGGACCAGCAGGACCCCTCTGGGATGATCGAGTTGCGATTGGCCTGCGGTCGCAGCCTTTGCTTCGACAGCGGCGTGGATGCCGCAACGCTGACGCGGCTTATCCGGGCGGTGGAGCCGGCATGATTGGACCAGGGACCGGGGTTCGGGTCTATCTTGCCTGTGGAGCCACCGACATGCGTAAGGGGATCGAAGGTCTGGCTGCGCTTGCGCAGGAAGTGGCGGGATCGTCGGGAAGATCACGCTTGCTTTTCCGACCAAGCCGCTGTGCCCTATTTCCCGAAGTGCCATTCGCTGACGAGCGGAACCGCTATTTGCATCACTGCGCCACACTCGGAGCGAGACCCGAAGTTCTCAGGGTTAAACGCAACGAACTCCTGTGGATCGCGCGACATCTCGGCCCGGAGGCCGCGGCTGGCGTCGGCATGGCGGAGTTGTTGCCGATCGCGCAGGCTCGGCAGAATCTTCAGGGTGCGGCTACCGCTGCACGTCGGGTCATCGATATTGGTCGTCCCTGGCTGAAGTTCCTTGGCTGGTGACGTGAGCCCACTGTCATATTGTCGTACCAGGCGCAACTCGACCGGTATGTTGCCTGGATGCGCGACGAACGCGGGTTGACACCGTCGACAGTGGAGCAATGGGGGCGCATAGCCGGCAGATTCTTGCTGTGGTGCGAACAGTCGAACCACCGGCTCAAGGATTTGAAGGCAGAAGACATCGACAACTATATAGCGATCCAAGGGGCCGGACGCTGGGGCCGTGTCTCGATTGCACACATCGTCTCAGCCTTGCGCGGATTTCTTCGATATGCGGCAAAAGAGGCTTGGTGCTCAGACCGCTTAGCGACGTCAACATCGCGGCCTCGGCTTTATCGGCAAGAAACTCTTCCATATGCCCCAGATTGGTCCGACGTCCAAAAGATGTTGGCTGATGTCGCCCCGCGACATCCGAGACCGCGCGATCCTAATGTTGCTGGCGGTGTATGGTATGCGGCGCGGCGAAGTAGCCGCGTTGCGGCTCGACCCAAATCGACTGGGCGGGGGGAACGCTTCGGCTTTTCCGCTTAAAGCGCCGACAAGCCCAGATCTATCCGCTGGTGCCCTCCGTTGCGGAAGCATTGGCACGCTACGTGGACACAGTCCGCCCGCCGTCGTCGTGCAGAGAAGTTCTCCTCCGGATGCAGGCGCCTCGACAACCCTTAGGGACCTCCAGCATTTACAGCGTCGCCAATCGGCGATTTGCCGCGCTCGGTATTCAAGCGGCGCATCGCGGCGGGCACGCTTTGCGCCATGCCTATTGCCTCACCCAGGAATGTTACCGGAGTTCTGTGCGCTGAGATGGCCGTTATCTTCT
>NZ_NWTH01000096.1:0-1997 GCF_002531555.1 Sinorhizobium sp. BJ1 | reverse complement strand
CCGGTAGCTCGTCAGGCTCATAACCTGAAGGCCGCAGGTTCAAATCCTGCCCCCGCAACCACTGAGACTTGAATATTTTGCCATTCAAGTCGCTTCACAGAAAGCTCCTCCGCATATGCGTCGAGGAGCTTTTTGCGTTTTAGCTCCGTGTCGAGCTCACCGCTCTCATGCCGGGCGAGATAATCGTGGTGCTTCAGGAGCTTGAAGCGCTCTTCCAGGATCGTGCTTGCTTCCATGGCGGCTAGTATCGAAGCGATCCGGCCATGGACCTCGAGCGTCGCCGGCTGATGGCCGGGCGTCTTGCCGATCACGACCTTCTGGACGAGCTGGCGCACGAGATCAATGAAGGGCTGATTGGTCGCCGTGTCCGCATGGTCGCGCAGATAGAAGAGCAGGGTATCGACGATGTATCGCACAGTGTCCGGATTGGTCTGTGCACGGAGTTCGGCAAGCCGCTCCTCGAGGTTGAGGTTCGCATCGGCGGGTTCCTGCAACTGGGTGGTAAGAGTGCTCCGCTTTTCTTCAAGCTGATCGAGCAAGTCGTCGAGTGCTGTCAGGCGAGGGCGACCCTCGACGGCGCGGCCGCTGATCTGCTGGATGATGTTTTTCTGCTCCTGTTCAACCCTCTGCAGTTCGGCCTTCAGCTGCTGGCTCTGGGTCGGCTGCGATTTGAGCTTCGCTACCTGGCTTTGCATGACCTGGTTTGCCACCTCCTCGAAAATGCCGAGGTGGAGGAAGGCAGCGGGCAGGCAGGCAAGAATACGGTCTTCGACGTCGTTCCGGAGGATCGTCTTCTGGTTCTGGCAACATTCTCCGCCGAGGTCGTCGATCGGTAAGCGCTTCTTGTGATTTGTGCAGCCATAGCGGTCCTTTGCCATGATCGCGTAGGGGCCACCGCACTCGGCGCATTCGAGGATGCCGCTCAGAAGATAGCTTGGGCGGTGCGCGGCGTTGAGGCGATTGGTCGTGGTGTAGGAAAAGAGCTCGCCGAGTTCCTTCTGGCGCGCCTTGACCTGTGCCCAGAGTGCGTCGTCGATGATCCGCAAATCCGGAACGTCGTTGACAACCCAGTTTCCGCCCTTGTTGCTGCGGGCGACGCGGCGCTCGGTCTCGGGGTTCTTGCGATAGTTCCGGCGATTCCAGACGACACGACCAATGTAGGTCTCATTGTTGAGGATGCCGGTACCGCGGCTGACATGCCCGCGGATGGCTGTGTCGCGCCATTTGGCGCCCCGCGGTCCGGGCGTGTCCTGATCGTTGAGTTTTTTGGCAATGTCGCGTGGCGATACGCCGTCGGCATATTGCTGGAAAATCCAGCGGATCACGTCGGCCTGCTTCTGGTCGATGTCGCGCAGACCGGGAATGCGATCGCCATTGCCGTCGTAGGCCAGCTTCAATTTGTATCCGTCGGCGAGGCAGGTGGTCGCCTTGCCCTTGCGCACGGCGGTCTTCATGCCCTCCCGGGTCCGATACCTGATCTGCTCGATGAGTTCCTGGCTGAGCGTTGCCCGGAGCCCCATCTCCATATCCGTGACAAGCGCATTGCCGTGGACGGTCCACAGCTCGATGTCCTGAAACCGCAGGCGCTTCAAGGCCAAGCCGGCAGAACCACCGATAGGCCAGGTTCAGGTGGACTTCCTCGCACAGCCGCCGCTCCGAGCGGATGCCGAAGCAGTAGCCGACAATCAGCATGCGGATCAGCAGTTCGGGATCGATAGAGGGACGGCCGATCGGGCTGTAGTAAGGCGCAAGGTGCTGGCGGACACCGGAAAGGTCAACGAAGCGGTCGATGGCCCTCAGAAGGTGGTCCGCCGGCACGTGCCGTTCCAGACTGAAGCCATAGAACAGCTCCTCCTGCATCACACTTTGCTCACCATCGACTCAATCTCCTTCCAATAAGAAGACCGAATCAGTGCTTTAGGACTGTTTCAAGCCTGACTTTTTCAACATGGGGTAATGGGCAGCAGCTCTTCTTGGAGACCGCTATGATCGGCTCC
>NZ_NWTH01000095.1:0-2067 GCF_002531555.1 Sinorhizobium sp. BJ1 | reverse complement strand
ATCTTCACGGCGCTCGAAACCGGAACGATCGATATGATCGGCACCACTGTCACGAAGACAAAGATTCGCCTGGAGAAGTACGACGCCTCGCGCATGATCTATCGGATCGGCTATGCGTTCCTGGTGCCAAAGGACGCTGATACGTCAAAAGGGCTCGACGGACTGAAGGGCCAGCCGATCGGGACGATTGTCGGAACGCAATCCTACTATGACTACATCAAAGGGGTTCTCGGCGCAGACACTGACATCAGAGGTTATGACACCGCTGATGCGGCCGTTCTCGATCTCGATGCAGGTCGCATTGCGGCGTTTCAGAGCGATAATCTTCAGCTTGAACAGCAATATGTCAGCACGGGCAACTACAAGCTCGCAGCTGAGGCGACATTTGATCCGAAGTATGTCGAGGAAGGACGCGCCTGGTTTTTCCGCAAGGGATCGGCTGATCTTGTCAGCAAGGTCGACAAGGGCCTGGATGCCGTCATCGCATCAGGAAAAATCGACGAGCTCGGTATGAAGTACTTCAAGACCAAGCTGGTCATCAACTGATCGATGACGAACAATCTTCTGGAAGGGATTTGCAATGATTGAGATCGTTGCACCCTACATGAGCTTTTGGTTGAAGGGCGCAGCGCTCACGCTCGGGCTGTCGGCTGCGTCCTTCCCAATTTGCATTCTCTTCGGCTTGACGGCGGCATTCGCCGCCGTCTCGCGTACTCGAGGTGTTTCGCTGGCCGCAGCAGCGTACATCAACGTGTTTCGTGGTTTGCCTGAAATCATTGTGATCTTCGTGATCTTCTACGGATCTAATATTTTCCTGACGATGCTGGGCACACCGTTTGCCATTCAATATGGCGGCAGCAATCCTGGCGTCGCCGCATTGGTTGCCTTGTCGGTCCAGTTCGGCTCATACGCGGCGGTGATCTTCAAAGATTGGATGGCTGTATTTCCCAAAGGGTATACAGAGGCCGGATTGGCTATTGGGATGACTCGACTGCAGATCCGCAGGCGGATCATCGTTCCACTGCTGCTACGCTCCGCCACTCCTGCTCTCGGAAACCTGTTTCTGGTGATGCTTAAAATCTCGGCTCTCGCTTCGCTTATTGGAGTAACTGAGCTGAGCCGCACGACGGGCATCATCGCCGGCTCCACCCGCGAGCCTCTCGTCTGCTATCTGATCGCGGCGGCAATGTACCTTGCCATTTCTGCGGTCTCCGGCTTGGTGCAGCACCGCTTCGAAGCCGCTATGGAGAGGTCCCTCTAAATGCTGAATTTGGCCATTCTCGAGACGAGCGTTTTCTGGTGGTCCGTTCTCCACGGCTTGGGCGTCACTTTGGCGCTCACGGCCATCAGTATGGTCCTCGGCTTCGCGCTCGGCGGCGTCTTGGCCTCTATGCATGTCTATGGGGGACCGGCGGTCCGTTTCGTAGCGAAAGCGTATATATTCGTCTTCCGCGGGGTGCCGCTGCTGATCCTTCTGTTCCTGGTGTATTACGGCTTGCCGCGGGTAACCTGGCTTAGGGGCAGCCTGGTCTGGGATCTGGTACTGACATCGCCCTTCCGCACCGCAGTTTTCGTTTTGACGATCAACAATGCCGCCTATCTTGGGGAATTGATCAGAGGTGGGCTGAGGATGGTGCCAGTCGGACTACTTGAGGCGGCGGCGGCAGTCGGCATGACCAAGACGCGGGCCTTCTTCCGAATTCATGCGCCGCTCGCGCTTCGATCTATCCTAGGAAATTTAGGAAGCGAAACGATTGCTGTGGTGAAGGCGTCCGCCATTACCAGCGTAATCACGGTCAGAGATCTGATGGGTGGCCCAACCGTGCTCGGAAAGGTCTATCTGGATCCGCTGACGCCGTTGTTGGTCGTCGGCATAATCTACATCGTACTCGTGCAAGTCATCGATCTCGGAACCAAACTGGTCAGAGGCCACCTCGCACTGCCCGGATCGGTACAATCTCATCACGTGTAGCATTCTACGAACATGATGGGGCCATCAGCGGGCGGGCCAATTCTGGCGCGCCCGTTTCTATTTTCTCTCGGTTGCGGGGCTCGCTCTGGGCATCG